>NZ_DAHVNP010000007.1 GCF_027319265.1 Ferrimicrobium sp.
TTGAGCCTACAACGTAGCCAGCACCGATTTCGAGGACACCTCCCTGCCCGACCAGATGTGAGAAGGGGACTGCAATCGCATAGCCCAGTGGGAGTAGCGCGGAACTAGCCAGCCAGTCAAAGCTGGTGACTTTCGACATGACCTCGGGTGGAACGTGGTTCTGCATGAGCGTACCCCACAGTGAGGAGAAGTACTCAAGACCCATCCCGGACAGTGCCCCGGCGACGAGAACGTACCCGATCGATAGATGAAAGGCAAGAGCGAGGAGAATTGAGACCGTTGAGAACAGTGCCAGCAAACCAAGCCGCAGGGGTCGACGACTTCTACTCCGAAAGGCCCATAGCCCCCCAGCGACACCACCGACAGCGACGCTTCCCCAGATCAAGCCCCAGCCACCGGGACCGTGATAGTAGCGGATGGCCAGTACCGGTCCCAAGACCACCAACGGCGCATAAGCAACGACGTGCCATAGTGCGAACTGGAGATCGACCGTCCAAATCCAAGTCCGGTGCCAGAACGCACCCCAGCCTTCGACGATATCTTGGCGAAACGTCGAAACGCTTCGTTCCTGATGCGTCAGATCGGGAGGAAGACCTGCAAAGATGACGACCGTGCCGAGTGGCAAAAGACCTGAGAGCAAGAGTGCCCAACCAGGAAAGACCAGTGCTGCAAGAAAGCCGGCGATCGCGGGACCAAGAATGTTGCCGGTGTTCCAGTAGATGCTCCGGAGTGCATTGGCCTGTTGTCGATACTCCATTGGGATGACAGCCTGGAACCATCCCTCAAAGGCTGGAAAGAACAGTGAGTATGCAAACCCTACGATGAGCTGGGCTACCAGGTAAATCCAAAGTTCTTGCAATGCCAAGAGGGCAGCAAGCGCCATTACGATCCGCATCAGCCCAATGATCATGTCCGAGCCCATTACTAAGGGCTTACGCGCAACGCGATCGCCGATCACTCCGGCAAAGAAGAGCACCGCGACTGTGGCTATCGCCTGAGCCCCTAGTACATATCCGTAATCACTGGCCGAGTGAAAACGGTCCAGAATAGTGAAGCTCAACGCCACTGGCAACATGCCGGAACCGAATGAGGCCAGCGAGCGGGCAATGACAAGCCTTCGCACCACGCGATTGCCCCAGACTTCGCGCGCCGACGCCACCTTCACCCCTCATGAATTGTTCAGGAATCCTCAATCTCCAGGCTAGCCATCAAGCCTGACGGTCACGTGCAGCCGAAGCTGTGAAAGGGTGTAGACCAGGGGCGAAATGGCGAATGAGTGGTATCCATCGCGGTACCTCGCGCCCCTCACCAGAATTGTTTGACATAAGGGGAGTTGACTCCTTTCCGTCCAGTTGGCCTTGTCGGTATCTATTCTGGGAGGCTGGTGATGCATCCGCAACTGGGTCAACGGGGGAGTCGCGTGGAGTTCATTAATACTACCGGACGCCCGATTCGTTAGCATGTCGCGCTCACCATGAGAGGTGCGAAGCGGTAGGCAGCCCTCTTCCATGTGACAACGCTCTCCTTGCCCAGCTGCGTTGCGCTTACCAATGCCATACCGGTTTGGTGTCCGCCACTATGCAATTGTTTGTCCGCCACTGCACGGTTGCGCGTGTTTGTCAAGAGCTGCAACCCTATCGTTGCCGAGGCTGCTGGTGTGGATCAACTCTGTCGTCTATCAACCATTCAAACTCTTAAGCGAGCATGTTGTGAAACTGCCTCTTATAATTCCGATAGATGGTCGGATTGC
Organism: Ferrimicrobium sp.; assembly: GCF_027319265.1. Taxonomy (NCBI): domain Bacteria; kingdom Bacillati; phylum Actinomycetota; class Acidimicrobiia; order Acidimicrobiales; family Acidimicrobiaceae; genus Ferrimicrobium; species Ferrimicrobium sp. The sequence goes on from NZ_DAHVNP010000007.1 coordinate 1,751, forward strand.
CTTGCTCTAAGGCGGTGCCCCTCATGTTCGGCTTGGTGCTGTGCCGCTGGACGTAGGCAGTGACCCGGTTGGCAGCCAGCCTTCATTGAGTAACGCCAGAAGCTTCCTGTTTCACGGTCGCAGCCATTGGTGTAGCGCGTCGCTCGTGAAGAACACTTCGGGACTTATCGTTGTCGTCATACTCTCTGGGACGGTTCTTGTCGTTTGTGGTCACAGGACGTCGCAGGGGGCGAACTGGCGACAGGGTTCAGTAATGACACACGTTCCAAACCCGCCAGATTCTTGTTCCTTGTCCCTGCCAGAGCTACTCGGGCGGTGGTTGAGGAGATGAAGATGGTGGTGGGTCAGGGGGTTGTGGAGACAGCCTCGCTGAGTAGATGGAGCGTAAGTCGAAGCGCCGCGAGATGAGGGTTGCTCCAACGGCGGCAATGAGGATCGGTGCAGTGATGGCGATCGTGCGCGTGAGTTCGATAGTCATCGCGATACCAGTGAGGGGTGCCTCTATGGCGCCAGCCAGTAGCGCTGCTGCTCCGATCACGGCGAAGGCTGCGACTGATGGTCCTGGCCACATGAGCAACCAAAGGTGGCCAATAAGTGCACCGAAAATTGCGCCGAAGCTCATGGTTGGGGTGAAGAGGCCACCGGACGCTCCGCTGCGCAGACAGGCAGCGGTGGCTACCGGTTTGAGTGCCGCAAGTGCGAGAAGAACCAACAGACCAGCGCTGGCCGAGCCGGTGAAAGCATATTGCGCGAGATCGACACCGTTACCCAGTAGAAGTGGGTACGAGATCGCGACGAAACCTAATGCGGTGAAGACGAGCACTGGTTGGATGAAGAGAAGTCGCCCCTTGGGCCGGTGATCACTCGCCCAGGTGATGATCTTGACATAACCAGCAGACGCAAGACCCATGACTGGTCCAATAACGATGGCGAAGACGATCAGTGAGGTGGTGGGGTTCGCCAGTTTGGGCACGAAGTACACGGTGTGAGCGGGGAGAGTAATCCACGATACAACTACCGCAATTCCTGATGTCAATAAGGCGGGAAGCACAAGTGGCAGCGACATCGTGCCGAGGTAGATCTCGAGCGCAAAGAGTGCTCCGGCGAGGGGGACGTTGTAGACCGCGCCGAGTCCGGCACCTGCTCCACAGGCAATCAGGAGCGATCGTTGTTCTGGGGGGAGTGAGAACCTTCGTGCCAGAAAGCTACCGGTGGCAGCGCCCGTGCGTTGGGGTGCCGCTTCGCGCCCTATGGACCCTCCCATCGCAACGGTGATCTCCGAGAGCACCCCCGTAGCGAGCGTTCGAATGAGCGACAGGTTTCCTGTTCGTGACCATACGACCTCGGTTGGCTCGCCTCCGGTGCTGCCGGTAAAGCGGCGCAGTGCCCACAGCCCGAGGCCGGTGACCATACCACCGATGGCGAGTACAACGACGAGTCGTAAGGCGCTGTGGGCTGCGACGGCGTTTGAGAACTCGCCCGAGTGGTAATCAAACGCGATGTGTTGCACGGTTCGGAGGACTCCCATCATCACCATCGCTCCGATACCTGCCCCGACGCCGGTGAGCAGTACCAACACCCAGAAGCGCGGTGGAAGGTCCGCAAGTCGGGGTGGGACATTCGCCTGTTCGGCTCCTCGTGAATCCGAGTTGTGACCTGTTTGGTTTAGTCGACCAAAGAAGCGGTGAATCAGTCGTTGGAGACGACGGAGTAGATCATTCAACGTGCGAACGACCTTTGATCCATAGCGCGCCATAGGCGGGTATATTGGCATCTCATCAGAGGCAGCGGCTTACCATACCTCTCTCCGAGGGCGGTCAACGCCCTCCTACTGGACCGACGCCACCCGGTGAACTTCTTTACGCGGACTTGATGAGTCATGGTTGAGATAGCTCCGTTCCACGTTGATGATTGGTGAGTCTATCTGGTGCACGTGGGAACGATAGGGGCCTTCCAGCGTTATCCAAGCGTTCGCATCACTCTAACCATGGGGGTATCCATGAAGATAGAGTTTCCTAACGTTGATGGGCAAGGTGCGCAAGGATAGTGCCGGGGCTCTTCCTACCTGGGAAATGCGCGATAGTTCGCTGATGGGTCTCCTTGATGGCGACCAGCTTTCGATGTCAAGGTGATCGTTCTTGGGAAACGCTGATGGAGCAGAACGCGTGATGAGTGATTACTGAAGATGTCGTTGCGCTCTCTTTGGTCACTCGGACATCAGGGTGTGATACGGGTGCCGAGCATCTCGATGCGGAGGAGCTGCGCCGATTGGAGATGAAGGGTGGGCCGCAGGCTCACTGCCCCGTGGCCCTTGCTAGACAAGAGCGCTGTCGATAACGTCCGCCATGGTCTCACGACCGACATACCCAACGCCAACGAGCGGAGTTTATCGTGGTGGTGAGAATACTGGTGATCCAAAGACGCCTGTCGCACTAGATCGGCACAACGAGCGGATCAGCGGTGCGGAGCTGGTGGAGATAGGTTTCAGCACCTGCAAGGAAGATCCAGTTCATCGCTCCTGCAGCGAGTATAAAGGTCAAGATCAGGATAAAGATGAGACCAAATGATTGCATCTGGGTGGCTATGCCGCCGATGATGAAGGTGGCAAAGCTGGCGGCGAATGTTGCAATCGATCCTCCAGTTGAGAGGCGTTGCCCCCATGTCTGGGGTGCACTCCTTGGAAAGTACGCCAATGCCATGAGCACGACGGTGGCGTCTGCTAGCCCGAGGGTGGCGGCAATTGCCCCCGACAGCAGTGCACGCGTGGGGTCCCCGTGGAGAGTGGCCAAAAAGACAGCCACGAAGAGTAGCACGCCGATCGCCACCCACCACAAGGTGAAAAGATAGGCGAAGGTCGTACGCGTTATCGGTGTCACCAGAAGCGGTCGGAAACGGTCAAATCCCCACAGTGCGGCAATGCGTGCGACACCCATTGCCATCTGTGCCCCAAAGAAGAGAAGTAGACCCAGGTTTAAGCCACCCCTGCCAAGGCCTAAGAGGATCAACAGCGGCACGACCGTGGAAAAGATGAGCGTACCGACCAGATTCTCCCGGATCAGGAGGCGCAGCAGGATGCGGCTAAGCGTGATCGCCTCTGACCAGGGACCAGGACTTGGCTGGCGGCGGATCATGGAAAGGCCTGCTGTCCCTTGCCAATCGGAATCCTCGTTCTCCGCTAGTTCCTTGGTTGCTGGTTCTGAGAGTGACGGTGCCGGTAGGTGAGGTGTCAAGGCAACAGCGTTCTGTCGCTTCACAGCACCCTCTTTGCGGGGTTGCGCGACGATCCGCCAACCCCCATAGCCGACCAGACCTGCAACGAGGAGTTCGACGAAGATACCAATCGCGAATGGAACTGGTGCTCGTTGTGTCATTGGGGTGAAGATGCCTCCAGGCAATGCCAGTGCTGCCAGGCGGATCGTCGCTCCAGACGTCATGTGGATGATCGTCCGGCTCAACTGTTGGTGGTCTAAGGTGATTGAGGCAATGACCAGGATAAGAAAAGGGTTCCCCAAGATTGCGATGATCCACTTGTGCACGGAGGTGGGAAGGAATCGCACCATGCCCCCTCCCGCGATCAGCGTCAATCCAATCGCGATGGCCATTGATTCAATCGCTGCGATGATGCAGAGCAGATATTCGATGAAGTTGCCATGAATCAACGAGACGATGAGCAGTTCCATCAGGAACGTTACGACCGCAGCGCTAGCGAACGTAGCGATGTTTGCGGCAACGAAGGAGGTGAGGATATCCGCGCTCTGTCGGACGGGTAGCAGTCTTGCCACTCGTTGGCTACTCTTGCTTGCGAGCACGATCGAGAGGGTCCCAATGCCACCCAAGACTAGAAAGATCGCCAGAAGATTAGCGGCCACAACTAGGAAGGGGATCGTCGCTGTGGCGTTGCCTGGGAAGAACCGATGTTCGGTGCCAACTATGGCCGCAAAGATCACGAGGGTAAAGATCAACATGATCCCGGTGCTCAACATCACCCTTGGCCACACACGCGCGTTTGGTAGGCCCTTATTGGTGACGCGATACCGAGCCTTGATGCTCGCAACAAGGAGGAGCCAGGTAACGGTCCTTGCTCTAGCTGGTTGAGGTCGCATCGGGGTGGTCCTGGTGGTCAGTCAGGGCGAAAAAGACCTCCTCGAGGTCGGCTCCCTCCTGGAGCACTGCCTTTGATCGGAGTTCAGAAAGTGCTCCGGATGCTAGTACGCGTCCATTGGACAGAATGGTAGCTCGTTGCACCACCGATTCCACCAGCTCAAGCAGGTGGCTCGAGAAGATGATGGTCTTGCCCTGGCTGGCCAGTTCGGTGATGAGCTCACGGACACGACGGATCCAGCGCGGATCGAGCCCGACGGTGGGTTCATCGAGGAGGAGTACCAAAGGGTCGGGCACCAGGGCGAGGGCGAGGGCGAAACGTTTTTTCATACCGCGTGAGAATCCGGCCACTCGCTCATCAGCGTGTTCATTCAACCCCACGAGCTCAAGGAGTTCAACGGTTCGCCTGGGTAGTTCCTGCTGATAACCAAAGGCGTGGGCAAAAAGATCAAGGTGTTCACGGGCGGTCAGCTGGGAGAGGAAGATTGGTTCGTCAGCAACGTAACCGATGAGGTTCCTTATGGCAGTGGGGTCCGGCCAGACCGATTTCCCATCGATCAGTACCTGCCCACTCACCGGGGGAACGAGTCCTGCAAGGATGTTGAGAGTAGTCGTCTTGCCTGCACCGTTGGATCCAAGTAGTCCATGCACTTCGCCCATCGGAATTGAGAGAGAGAGGTCAAAAAGCACCTGTCGTTCCCGAAACGCCTGTACCAAGTCGGTCGCAACGAGAATCGGACTGGTCTCAGGCAGAGGATCACTCATAGGATGTCACTGTAGTAGTTATGGATCATTGTTCGGCACCATTTCCCGGATCAATGCCTGATGGATTTGAGCCACAACCGTGCTCACCTGGCGAGTTGGGAGGCGGTGCGTCGGGTCTGCCAAAGGGAGGGCTTCTGGCGGCAATCCTCAGTCAGTCACGGTTTGCCCTGTTGGTGAGTTCTGACATTTGGGTTCAATGTCATGAGGTGGGCGATCTTGGCTACGCGGTGAACAGCGACGATTCGGCCAGGCGTGGCCAGCTTTGAGGCAATGTGTCTCATTGAGGGTCTGTTGCGCCGCACCAGCATCGTGGGCCGCGAAGGCAGGGAGGCTAGCCATGTCTGGGACCCGGTGGTTCGTTGCCGGTGAGTGTTCATTGGACTAGCGCGAGGTAGGTGGATAGGCGGCGGCATCCACCGCTTGGGCACGCCTCTTGTTGGCGGGAAGAATCAGCCACTGCACGCTGGGGTGGACGACGTTGGGCCAGAGATTCACGCTCACGAAGAGGATAACGACAAAGGGAACGAACCCGCCGATTAGGAGGCCGAGAAGACCGTGATTGAAGTGCTGTACCCAGGCCAGTTTGGTGGCGTGGGCGACGAAACCAATGGATATTCGAATGAGTCCCAGAAGTATACCACTGATGAGGATCTGGAGCCAAGGATCGAAGTACCGACGCAGCAACCTCATTGACATAGGGTAGCAGACAGGCGATTGATTTGTCAAACGTTCGGAACAGATCGTCAGACCACGCATGAGCTGCTGAGCTCGACGTGCTGCATGGGTGCTTTGATGATTGGGGGGGTACTCATCGTCTGGTGTCGTTTCTCTTTACGCCCCTGTCGGTACCAGCTTGTGGCTAGAACCATGTCATGCGCTGGCAGTACATCACCACATCGCAAACAAGGAAGCCTTCGTGTGTGATGAGGGATCTGCGTCAAAGTTTTTTAGCAAAATGCTATACAAGCCATCTCTCGAGAGAGTATTCTCGAGAGATGGCTCTTGAGAAAACCGCTGTAAATCCCGAAACAAAGAGATTGACCGACGCTCAGACGATGCGGGCACTGACGCATCCGGTCAGGATTGCTCTCCTCGAGGTGCTCGCTGTCCACCAGAGTTTGACGGCAACGCAGGCGGGTGAGTTGCTCCAAGAGACCCCTACTACGTGCTCCTTTCACCTCAGGCAGCTGGCTAAATACGGGTTTGTAGAGGAGGCCACGCCAGGTAAAGGGAAGGGGCGCCAGCGACCATGGAAGCTGGTGCATATGGGCTTTACGATCCAAGGAGAGGATCTTGATGCCGAGGGTCATATCGCGGCGGATGTGCTGACCCAGATGTTCTTCCGCAGGGCGTTGGGGCGATTTGAACACTGGCAACGTATCCATGGATCCTACCCAGGAGAATGGGACCGAGCGAGTGCGGCTGACCAAACCGGCTTGTTCGTGACGGCGACGGAGCTCGCCGAGGTCAATGCCAAAGTGAGGGAGGTGCTTGCAACCTACCGGGACCGTCTGGTCGATCCAAGCCTGCGACCGAACGACGCTCGGCTGATTGAGGTTCTGTACTTGGCCTACCCAGTGGAGCTTGACGGCACCGTTGCCCAGAACATCGCTTCTGAGGAGCAGTGATGAGATCCCGCAACGCTCTTGCCTACCTGATCGGTACGCTCTTGTCAGGTTTTGGCGATAAAGTGCTCTTCATCGCAGCCGGGATCTGGGTCCGCGAGCTCACGGGATCCAATGCCGCTTCAGGCCTGACGTTCTTCTTCTACATCGCACCCACTATGGTCATTGGACCTCTGGCCGGGTTGATCGTCGATCGTTTTCCTCGGCGCAGGGTCTTGATCGCCGCGAACACCTTGAGTGCACTGTCACTTCTCGGTCTCATCGGCGTGCATAGCGCATCGGGTCTTTGGCGCATCTATCTCGTGATGGTTATCTATGGTGCCTTGGCGACCGTTGGTAGTGCGGCTGACGTCGGGTTGCGTACATCGGTCTTTGATCCAGAGCAGTTTGGATCAGTCAATGGTCTCTTGTCAACGGTGTCAGAGGGCCTTCGTCTTGTGGTCCCGCTCATCGGGGCAGGGCTTTTTGTGCTTGCAGGAGCGATGGCGGTGGTCGGCGTCGACATCGCGACCTACGCACTCGCAATCAGCCTGCTCCTCCTCATCCGCGTGCAAGAACATCATGAGGCGACGTCGCCTCAACACTGGCGAGCCCAGGCCTTGGCTGGCGTTCGACACATCTTTGCTTCGCCGCTTCAGCGTCGGTTGACCTGGGCGTTAACGGTGTTGCTTGGTACGGTCGGCTTTTTTGAGACGGCCATGTTCGCGGTTGCAACGGATGGTCTTCGGCGATCTGCCGCCTTCGTGGGGGTGTTTGTTGCCTTTCAGGGAGTTGGGGCAATTCTCGGAGGCGTCGCGTCAGCATCGCTGATGCGTAGGTTCGGTGAGCTCAAGACCGCAGCGCTTGGCATGGTTGCCATCGCGCTTGGGTCCGCTATTGTGCTGGTCGGTACGCAACCGCACTCGCTCGTCGCCGTGCTCATCGTCTGTGGTGGTATCGTCTTGCTCGGAGTTGGCATCACGCTGCTCTTGGTTGCTGTGAACACGGCCATCCAACGCAGCACTCCCCGTCGGCTGATGGGACGGGTGGATGCTGCCTTTAATGTCATCTTCAACGGGGTTCAGAGCATCTCGATTGCGCTCGGCGCTGGCTTGGTGGCGCTGGTGGGGTTCGATATTCCCATCCTCCTCATCGCGTTGAGTGCACTGATCGGGACCGTCATCCTGGGGTACCGGACGCCCGCAATGGAGTTGGAGTCGGAGGTGGAGTGATGAGTGAAGTCGTATGCCGTCAGGGATAGCCTCGGCCAATGCGTGAGATTGCCTGACGTGTGGTCGATACCCGTCCGTGGGAGTCGTGTCGAGAAGGTTGATGGACCTTGCCCCAACGACAGGGTCGTGCGCAACTGGGCGCTCACGCAAAAGGACTCCAGCCCTTGATCGAAGATGGTGATGAACGGGACCGTCTGTCATCGTGGCGATAACAACGACCCAATCAGCGATGTTCCCCCATGCACCAGAGGAGTTTCACGGTGCGACCCGTGGCCCAACCGACTTGCGGGTTCTCGACCCCGTCAGGTTGGGTGCTTGCGGCCGGGTTAGTGTGAATAAGAGGCCTCGAGGGCGGCGAAAAAGGCCTGTTGGCTAATGATCCCTGAGGTTGGGGCCTTTACGGCTGGGAAGGTCGCTCCGTAGCGCGTCAGATCTACTTGCATCGAGATGGTGACAGGGATGGCGGCAGATCCCTTCTGGATGACGGAGATATCGAGATGGACGAGCTCCTGTCGTAGTAGTCCGTTGGTGCCGATCCAGAACTTGATCATGAGTGGACTATCGAAATTCAGCGCAGACAGCGCCTTGGCGAGGGCCTGCGCGTGAACGGTCGACTCCAACGTGTGGAGGAAGTTGGCCCCGCTGATGTTAGCGGAGTACTCTGTGGTTGCGTGTCCGTTGACGGTGGCGGCTCCGACAGTAGTGATCTGAGTTTTTAGACGTCGCGCGATAGCCGCCAAAACTGAGGTTGGATTCGTTGATCCTGCCTGGCCAAGCGGATTAGTCAGCGCCGTCGATGGTCCTACGAGTGTCGACTGGATCCAGCGCGCACCGCTGAGCGTTGTGAGACCGAGCTCATTACTCGGGATGCCTAGGTAGACGGTGTTGCCAATCACGCGCTCTGTCGAGGAGACGTTCTGGTGACTCGATGGGACAAAACCGTTGTTGGTGAGCTCGGCGTCGATACTGATGGGATTTGAGCCAGTCTGATAGACGTAGCCGCTGGTGCGACTCTGCTGAGAGCCACCTATGGTCGTGATGTTCTCGACCGTTGAGATCGCGAACGACCGTTCCTTCTGGGTGGTTCGATACGCCGTCAACAGTGCACTGTGGCCTCCAAGGTGAACGCTTGGTGCTGATGAGGAACTCGAGGCGCCACAGGCTGCAAGCAGTATGGCAGAGAGCGAGAGTGGAGCAACGACACGGACTCCATGGCGTAATTTTTGCCTTGTGCCAGATAGCATAGCGTACCTCCCGTCTAGACCACAATTCTTATACTAGCACTCGCGATGAGTACCTGCAAGACATGAGTCACTCGAACATGATTGCAAGAAACATTGCGATTGAGTGTCTGATGCAATAATGCAGTTCAGGAGTGGTCTGGTCCTCTACAGGCATTCGCAGTGCATCAGTCGTGCCTTGGGTTCTCTGGTCAGCGTGACGTGATTCCAAGCGATGGAGTAACCAACGGTGTGCTCTAGCGCACAAGGGACCTCAAGAGGGACAAACCCTGTTGCTGGGGGAGCGAGCTCACGTGGTCTCGTTGCGGGGACCTTGCACTGGGCATCGGCACAAAACGTGGCGATCCTGGTGACGGCGCTATGGTGATCCAGCTTCGTGGGCTACGAGGGGATACTGCACGACAACGTTGCTCTGGTCGACGAGAGCTAACCTAGAGGTTGTGCGAGCGTGGTTTCGAGGATTGAGGGACAACCCGTGGTGACCGTAGCTGTACCTTGGCGAGACGATGCCAACTAGGCGGTTAAGTATCACCGTCGAGGATGTTGAGGTAGAGGTGATCCTGAAGGCGATCAAGCACGCGCATATTCGTGTGAGCCCACCTCACGGGACGGTGCATGTCTCCGCACCACTCGGCACCACGGTAGGTGAGGTGCGCAGTATCCTCTTGTCACGATTGGGTTGGATCCGCACGCACCAGGCCCGATTCGCAGCATCGACAACCTTCGTGGCTCCAATGATGAAGACCGGTGAGCTGCATTATTGTTGGGGTCAACCGTATCCACTGCTCGTGCGGGAGGTCGCAAATCGTGCTAGGGCGGAGTTGCGTGATGGGCAGTTGGTGCTTGCAGTACCGGCTGGCTCGTCCAAGGATGAGCGGGAGCGGTTGCTTGACCGGTGGTATCGACGACAGCTACAACTGGCGATTCCCTCAGTTCTGGCACACTGGGAGCCGGTGGTCGGGGTGCAGTCCTCGCAATGGGGAGTGCGCAAGATGCGAACGCTTTGGGGATCCTGTAACATCAAAGCCGCACGGGTATGGTTCAATCTCGACCTGGCCAAGAAACACCCGGAGAGTCTTGACTACGTGGTTGTCCATGAGTTGACCCACCTCCTTGAGCCAAGTCATGGTTCTCGATTTGCGGAGTTGGTGGCGCGCGCCATGCCCGACTGGGAGGGGCGACACGAGCGTATGTCGCAATCGATCTTTGACCCCGGCATCTGGGCCCGCCGCTGAGCAAGGATCCTCTCGCTAGAGATGCTTGCGTCTGCCCAATGGTATGCGTGGTGAACCCAATCCTCCTTGGTTTGCCAAGTGCTCGAGTGTATGATCGCAACATGGTCCATCGAATCCAGGTAATCGAATCCATGCAATCGAATCCAGGCAATCGAGTCCAGATGCTAGGCGTGCCAACTGCTTGCAGGATGAGACAGTAGCCACAAGGAATGAACCAGACTTGCGTTGAGCGCTTTGCATCGCCGCATGATCCGCATCCTGTTTGTCCATGCTCTTGGTGGGGACTAGGGCGGGGCGGAAGGGTTTGTTGGCTGAGCCTATTATCTGGTCGCCATATTTGTTCTATCCATCGCTGATCTCCATGGACTGTTAACAGCGGTGATTACGTGTGGACGGTCGCAAGAGCAATACCTCCTGGCCCCATCCTCGACCCAGGCCGTGTAAAGCGAGTGGACGGGTGATGGTCTAGAGTGAACGGCATGCGGGTAGCGGTGGGCCAAGTCAGTCTGCAGGTGGGGGACCTTGAAGGCAATCGCGCCAGAAGCACCGATGCGATCTTGGCCGCAGCCGCCGATGGTGCCGATCTCGTTGTGCTTCCTGAGTTGAGCGATAGTGGCTACGTTTTTGCCTCGACTGAGGAGGCGAGCTCGCTTGGGGCGCCCATCTTGGGTAACCCAACGCTACAGCGGTGGAGCGAGTTGGCGAATCAGCACCGCATCACGATCGCTGGTGGCTTCTCGGAACTTGGAGAAGATGGAGCACTCTATAACTCTGCTGCGCTGATCGCTCCAGATCAGAATCCTCTTACCTATCGGAAGGTCCATCTCTGGGATGGGGAGAAGGAATTCTTTACACCGGGCGATGCTTTGAGCACCGTTACCGAGATCAACGGCGTGCGAGTCGGTCTCGCAATCTGTTATGACCTTGAGTTTCCAGAGCTCGTACGGGCGCTTGCGATCATGGGTGTGGAGCTCCTGGTGGTGCCCACGAACTGGCCGCTATCGCCATTCCCGCAAGCGGAGCGGCCGATGGAGTTTGTCAAGGCACAAGCGAGTGCAGCGACGAATGGCATCTGGATTGCCATAGCGGATCGTTGCGGCAAGGAGCGAGGTGTTGACTGGGTCGGCTACTCCAGCCTCCTTGATCCAAGTGGTTATCCCACCTTTGCGCCAATTCCCTTCGGAGTTGCCGGGGTGGCAGTAGGGGAGGTCGATCCTGCACGGGCCCGCAACAAGATGATCTCATCCAAGAATCACCTCTTGGATGATCGTCGAAGCGATCTCTATCGGGTGATCGCTCGATCGGTGTCGACGGCGCAGGTTTGGGACAACGGTGATCCGCCTCCCTGGTAGGAGCCACTGGTAGGCCCGAAGTGTCCTTGGCGAATGATCTCAGATTCTGAGGGCAACTCACGTTTCGTTCTCGAATCTCTTCGTGTCGCGGAATGCGCCTGTTCGTGTCCTCAAGACGTTGATCGTGCTCACGAATGACGGAGGTGAGACGTTCGGGTTGGCACGTTCGAAGTTCGGGTACGTCATCTAGACGAAAAGTGCTCAGCCAACCACGCAACCAATTCGCTCTTCACCAATCCCCGACGGAAGGGTGGGGTGTCTGCGGTCGTGTTCGCTCGCCGCACTCTAGCGAGGGCGAGTTGCCAGATCGCCTTGGAATAGACAGCGATGCCGACCATGTCAGGTTGGATGGTAGCTCACAGGATTGGATAGGACCGTGTTCGTTTGCTCCATCGGTGGTGATCGAACGTGGTCGCATTCCTTGCGGTGTAGTGGGAATCTGACGCCGCGAGCACCTTCTCGATGCCCGGCTCGTGTGGTTTGCACGAACTAGCATGAGGCAAAGATATCGGTCGTCGTAGGGCGCCGAGGGTATGGGAGGTGGTTGGTTTGGCGGTTGTTGGTGCCACGCTCCTTTTCGTGCTCGCTCTCGCCGCGGCATTGGTCAGCGGCTCGAATGACGGCGCGACCCTGGTGGCCCTGAACACCAGGACCACGACGATTGCACCACTTCGGGCAGTGGTAATTCTTTCGCTGTTTGTGGCGATTACTCCGATGATCGTCGGGACTGCGGTCGCCTCAACGGTCGCGGATGGTCTGGTCGCCTTTGAAAAGACCGGTGGTGAGTTGGCCTTTCTCGTGGCGATTGCCTGCGCGTTGGCGATCGTCTATCTGTTGAGTCATCACGGACTTCCCACGAGCGTCACCCTTGCGATCACGGGTTCTATCGTCGGCGCCGGCCTAGGGTTCGGATTGCCGGTGTACTGGGTAACGGTGGTGGCGGTCCTTCTCGCCGGTATTGTCGCCCCGTTGGCGGCGGCGGCCGTCGGTTACCTGGTGGCATCCGTCGAGCTGCGGCTGCGACCGCCTGAACTGTCACCACGCCTTCGCAAAGCTGGCGAGTGGGCGGGGTTTCTTGTGCAGTCGTTTGCCTATGGGTCGAATGATGCCGAGAAGCTTGTTGCGATTGTGGCCATTGCTTTGGGGCTGGCGGTACACGGCGTGCAGATCTCGATCCCTGGTCAACTTGCCGTTGGACTGCTATTCGCACCTGGGATTCTGCTCTCGGTGCGGCAGATGGCGGCCCGAGTGTCCGAACGGATTATGCATGTGCGTTCAGATACCGCTATCGAGGTGACTGTGTGTGCGGCAGGCGTTGTCTTACTCTCCTCGTTACTTGGTTACCCGATCTCATCCACCCAGGCGGCCACTGCCGCACTGGTGGGAGTGGGCGCTCGGACCGCTCCGCGGCAACTCCAGTGGGGACAGATCGGTAGAATCGGTGTCGCTTGGCTCGTTACACTGCCGTTAGCGGTAGGGGTCGCGACCGGTGTTGGCCTGATTGTGAGGTTGTTCTAGTGAGCCGCAATCATTCCGGATCCCCGTGGCAGCGGTTGATACATTTCTTCCAGAGCTTTGGGCCGAGGGCTTCGAAGGAGCTGGTAGAGAATCTGGTATCTCACCTCGATGCCGATGCGCGAGGGGTGGGCTTGGTGATCGCGATGCTCCATGGTGAGCTCGCTCATGATCCCTCGATAGCGAAGATGTCCCAGATCGAACACGACGGGGATCAACTACGTACCGAACTTGTCGATACGCTCGCCAAAACACTGGTCACACCGATCGATCGTGAGGATCTCTACCGGTTCTCCCGAGCGATCGATGATCTCTTGGATGAGTTGCGGGACTTCGTGAGGGAGTGGTGGCTACTCCAGGGGGTCGACCCTCAACCCTTGCTCCACGTGTTGGGCGAGCTTGCGCTTGCCATCGACAGCGCGAAGGTGGTGGTTGCCACGATTGGCGAGCCCAAAGCTGGGGGAGCGGCACAACTCGTTGAGGCACTCCGATTGGCGAATCGCGTGCGTTGTATTCATGAGGACGAGATTACTGCTCTGTTTCAGGGAGAGGTGACGATGGAACTTCTCCGTGAACGCGAACTTCTTCATCGACTCGATTCCATCGGCATGCACCTCGTTCAGGGTCTCAACACCATTGCTGATAGCTTTGTCAAGCGGGGGGAGTGACGCTGTACACTCGTGGGATAGGCGGGCTGTAACTTCTGTGGATCGCCATGGTGCCGTGCAGGGGTTGATGGCGTGGCATCGCTGTCTCTATCACGGATGAACTCATGGGAGCATGCGTTCGGACCACTAATGGATTGGCACTAAAGGATTGGCACTAAAGGATTGGATTGTCCTTGAGTTCGACTTCGACAAAGACGGCGTCTTTGCCGCTTTGGTTGATGACGTTGTGGGCGGTGCCCTTGGTGCCAGCATAGGGAGTTCCGGCTTCTTGGTACATGTCGTGGCTCCCACCGGTTGCATCCAGGACGCGGAAGGTGCCGCCGGTCACCGGAATGACGACATAGTCGAAGGCATGTACATGGTCCCCCGTCTCTGCACCATCAGCAAAACTCCAGGTTGTGGTACGGGTGTGGGTGTCATCAATGTGTTGGGTTGCCTTGGCGGTCGTCATGGGGTCTCCTTGTTGTGTAGGTGAAGGTAGTGAGCTCACACGATTAGGACATGTTCGGATGCACCGTACCACGGTGCCAACTCAGTTTCTTGTCTTTTCCTATTGTAGCTGTGGGCTGCGATGGGACGGATGGTGGGCACGAGGAGGACGGTATGGTCGATCCAGGCCCGTTCTCCCAGGCATGTCCAAGAACTCATTAGAATGAACGAACGGTGGACGTTTGTCGCTGCTTCGCGTTCAAGATGCGCTAGACACGAAAGCAAGGGTGTTCGAATGGCGAAAGGGTGTCTGGTGAGGGCCGTGCGGCTGTGACCGAGGGGAGCGGCGAAATCGTTGAGGATCGTCGCGGTTGGCGATTGGTTCTCGTTGGAACTCTTGTCTCGTCCATTGGAAGTGGTCTGACACTCCCGTTTTTGGTCGTCTATCTTCACAGCATTCGGCATATGAGTTTGCCGCTGGCAGGCCTGGTGGTGGCTGCCTCAGGGATCGCCGGACTCGCGACCGGTGCCATCGGTGGGAGCCTCGCTGACCGGTTAGGCGTAGGGCGCTTGCTCTTTGGCGGGCTGCTCATCTCCGGGGTGGCGACGGTTGCGCTTGCTGACGTCCGCACTCCCGTCTTTGCAGCGGTGGTTGTTGCCCTGATTGGAGTAGGGGAGTCGGTCATTTGGCCCACGCTCAATGCGTTGGTAGCGAGCCAACTGGCGAGTCCGAACCGACCGCGCGCCTATGCGCTACGGTTCGGGGTGCTGAACGGTGGTCTAGGGTTGGGAGCCCTGATCGCTGGTTCGGTCGTTTCACTCCATCGCCCGGTGAGCTTCGAGGTGATCTATGTAGTTGACGGACTGACCACGATCGCCTTTGCTGTCATCGTCGGGATTGGTTTGCGCCACCGTCCGGGTTTTCGGACTCACCCAGAGGTGAGCGATAAGCGAGCGATGACGGGAGAAGGCTATCGAGTCGTCCTACGTGATCGGCGCTTTCTCGCTTGGCTCGTCGCATCAGCGCTGTTCGTTTTCTTCGGTTACGCAATGCTCGATGGTGGATGGGCAGCCTATGCAACCGTCATCGTCCATGCGAGCCCAAGGATTGTTGGTATAGGTTTTGCCGTCAATACGGGTGTTATTGTGGTGTCGCAGCTTGGAGTGGCTCATCTCACTCGTCGGTGGCGACGGAGCCGTATGCTCCTCGGGGTAGGTGTGCTCTGGTCGCTTGGCTGGCTCATGGCTGGTCTCGCCGATATCCATGGTCTCGTGCATCTCGAAGTCGATGTTTTGCTCGCACTCTCTCTTGGGATTTTCGGCTTGGGTGAGACGCTGTTGAGTCCAGTGGCCGGTGCCTTGCCCAATGATCTCGCTCCCGAACATCTGCGAGCGCGATATAACGCGCTTGGTTCGACGGTATGGTCTCTCGGTACGATTGCGGGACCCCCGATCGCTGGTTTGTTGCTCGCGAGTTCGTTTCCACTGTCGTGGATAGGGCTAGTCGTCATCGGTTCAGCCGCTGCCGGGTTCGTTGGACTCAACCTAGGGCGACTGCTGCCGCCTGCAATCGATCGTCCACTTGCACCTGATCGGGATGGTCAGGCTAACAACTGAGGGGTGTGAGTGGGTGATTGGTGCCCTTGGGGCTGGCGGGTGACCGATGGTGCCGGTAACCTGATAACCATGATGACACCTGATGATGTAGTAGTGGCTCGGCGCCGTATCAGCCCCTGGGTGCGTGAGACCCCGATTATCAGGTGGGACGATCACCCAGCCCATCCACTGCTCAAGCTCGAGGCACTGCAGGTGACTGGTTCTTTTAAGGCACGGGGTGCCTTTAATCGCGTGCTCGCGGCCAGAGAGGCTGGAACGATCGGCGATGCGGGAGTGATTGGAGCATCGGGTGGTAACGCTGGCTTAGCACTGGCCTATGCTGCACATCGTCTCGGGATCCCTGCGGAGATCGTCGTGCCAAAGACGTCAAGTCCGGTCAAGTTGGAGCGTCTACGAACCTTGGGCGCGACGGTGGTCGCCTGTGGCCAACGCTATGGCGATGCCTATGATTGGGCGTTGGCTCGCCAGCGTGAGAGTGGCGCCCTCTTTGTCCATGCCTATGACCAGGTCGAGGTGGTGGCTGGGCAGGGGACCGTGGGTCTTGAATTTCTTGACCAGGCCGGTCCCCTAGATGTCGTTGTCGTCGCAGCTGGGGGCGGTGGTCTGGTGGCTGGAGTGCGACTGGCGATGCCACACGAGACGCGAGTTATTGCGGTTGAGCCGACACTAGCGCCAACGATCCGACAGGCGCTAGCTGCCGGTGGGCCGGTGGATGTCGAGGTCTCTGGGGTGGCGGCTGACTCGCTCGGCGCTCGACGCTGTGGGGACCTCGCCTATGAGGTGATCTCATCGATGGGGGTAGAGTCTGTGCTCGTCGAAGAGGAGGAGATGGTGGCAGCCAGGCAGCTCCTTTGGGACGAGTTTCGGTTGGTCGGGGAGTATGGTGGGGTCGCAGCGTTGGCTGCGTTGCTCGCAGACAAAGTCAAGACGAGTGGACACGATCGCATCGGTATCATTTTTTGCGGTGCGAATTCGGACCCCTCGGACCTCGTGAAACACGACGAGATCGGATAGAGGGACGGGCGCACTGCTCGAGGCTGTGTGGATCAATCCAGTGGGGGGTTAACCCATTGGGTCCAGCTCGGTGATGTCAGCTCGCTGATGTCAGCTCAGCGCCGGGAACATCCCGGCTCGCGTCAGGAGACCAGGAACCGGGTTCGGTAACTTCTGACTCAGCAGATCAACCACCTCAAAGAGGCGAGCAAAGTCGACACCGAGGTGATAGCCCGAACGTGACAACATATACGCGAGATCTTCGGTGGGAATGTTGCCGGTCGCATTGGGTGCAAACGGACATCCTCCGATGCCTCCGAGGGATGCGTCGAGCACAGTGACGCCCTCTTCGACGGCGGCCATGGCGTTGGCGAGTCCAGTGTTGCGGGTGTTGTGAAAGTGGCAGCGGAGTTGGATCGGACGCGATCCGACGATCTCTCGAACGCCCTGCATCCGTTCGTGTACGTCCCTTGGGACCGCGACACCGATGGTGTCGGCGATGGCAATCTCAAACGGCTCCAGATCGGCGACCTGATCGACGATGGCGTAGAGCTGTTGGGGGGTTACTTCGCCCTCGTAGGGACAGCCGAAGGCAGCGGAGACGGTGATGGAGGTGCGAAGCCCCGCCTCTCTCGCTCGCCGGGTCACGTTGGCCGCCATGGCTAGGTTCTCCTCAACCGAGGCACCTTGATTCTTCTCCGAGAAGGTCTCGGTCACCACCACCACGTAGTTGATCTCCTGTAGTGGGGTTGCGAGCGCACGATCGAGGCCCCGTTCATTGAGGACGAGCCCAATGGCTCCGTCAAAGGCCGCAGGGCTGAGCCGTGCCAAGACCGCCTCCGCGTCGGCCATCTGGGGAACTCTTGCGGGATTGACAAAGCTGGCAACCTCGATCCTTCGCAGACCGGCACCAAGACACCCCTCGATCAACGCTACCTTCTCGTCGGTTGAGAAGGGTGTGGCTTCGTTTTGGAGTCCATCCCGCGGTGACACCTCAACGATCTCGATACTTGGCTGATCCATCGTCGTTCCTCTCTCGATCGCTATCCCCTCTCACTCTAGGCGCTTCAATCTTTTTTCACCAATTCCAAACAAGGCGGCGTCGGCTGTGATATTGTATCCAGAATTGCTGCAAAATGGCGTTGGATTGGGGATGCTTTGGGAGAAATCAGCACAGATGTATACAATCAACTGCGACACGCACTGGTGACCGGTGAGCTCGCCGCTGGGGAATCCCTTCGCGAGGAGTTCTTGGCGGAGCGCTTTGGAGTATCGAGAACACCGGTTCGAGAGGCACTGCGAAGGCTGCAAGTTGAGGGGTACATCGAGATCCTGCCACATCGAGGTGCGCGGGTGCTTGGGTGGAGAGTGGAGGACATCAATGAGGTCTTTGCGCTCCGCGGTGTACTCGAACCGCACGCGGCACGTCAAGCCGCGCTTCGGCTCTCAGAGAGTGATCTGGTCGTCGCCCAAAAGCTCGCCGATGCGATGGAACGACTGGCAACGGAGCGTCCAATTGGTTTTGACGATCAGATCGCGAGCCTCAACAATCAGTTCCATGCCCTGATCGTTGGTGGATCCGGAAACTACCGACTCTCTGAACAAGTACAGTCCATCATGGAGCTGGCTCGGGTCCGAGCAACGTTTCAACGCTACAGTGCGCATGAACTCAACCGTTCGATGTCGCATCATCGAGAACTCTTAGAAGCACTGGCTGTTCGTGACCCTGATTGGGCAGAGGCGGTGATGAAGTGCCATATTTTTGCCGCACGTTCGGTCTATTGCTAGAAGGGAGCCTGAATGGATACCCCCGGTAGCGACGATTCCGAGGAGCGACTGCCGCTCCAAGATCTTCGAGTCATCGAGATGGGGCAGCTCTTGGCCGGGCCATTTTGTGGTCAACTGCTCGCTGACTTTGGAGCCGATGTCATCAAGGTAGAGGATCCAAATCGTGGCGACCCGATGCGCCAATGGGGTCGTGAAAAGCCACATGGGTTGTCACTCTGGTGGCCGGTGGTTGCGCGTGGCAAGCGATCGGTGACGATCGATCTGAGAACTGAAGCTGGCCAAGAACTCGTGCGCTCGTTGGTGGCACAATCCGATATCTTGCTGGAAAACTTTCGCCCTGGCACGCTCGAACGTTGGGGACTCGATTACTCCACGCTCGCTGAGATCAACCCAGGTCTGATCTTGGTCCGCGTGACGGGCTATGGCCAGACAGGACCCTACGCCGCTCGGGCGGGATTTGGCTCGATTGGCGAGGCGATGGGTGGCATCAGATATGTGACCGGTAACCCTGAGGCACCACCTTCGCGAGCTGGTATCTCGATTGGCGATTCGCTCGCTGCCATCTTTGCTGCTCTTGGTGCGCTGGTCGCCGTCCACAACCGTAACGTGACCGGCAAAGGGCAAGTCGTGGATGCAGCGATCTATGAAGCGGTGCTCTCGATGATGGAGTCGCTCATTCCCGAATACACGCTCGGCAACTACATTCGTGAGCGCACCGGAGCGATTTTGCCCAACGTCGCACCCTCCAATATCTATCCGACCAAAGATGGAATGCTCCTGCTCATCGCCGCCAATCAAGACTCAGTCTTTGGGAGACTTGCCTTGGCCATGGGCCAACCCGAACTCGCGGATGATCCGCGCTTTGCGACCCACAGCGCACGAGGTGCAAACCAGGTCGCACTCGATGAACGCATCGCAGCGTGGACGGCCGAGCACGATATCGCTGAACTCGAGGAGCTACTTGAGATCCATGGGGTGCCAGAGGGCAAGATCTATCGGGCGCCGGAGATGCTCGCTGATCCTCACTTCCAGGCGCGCCAGGACATCATCAGCCTGGCACATCCGACGTTCGGGGAGTTTCAGATGCATAATGTCGCTCCTCGCCTCTCGGCAACTCCAGGGAGAGTGAGATGGGTCGGCCCTGAACTCGGTGAGCACACCACCGAGGTTCTCGCTGGCCTACTCGGTCTCTCCGATGAGGAGATTACCTCTCTTCGCCAGCGAGGGGTGATCTGAGCGAGTACGACGATGGTTGATGGGACAAGATGATCGCGATGGATAGGCGACACACGTGGCGTCGTTAGGAAAAATGTTATCAAGTAAGAGAATCAATCAAAGAGTTGAGCGTCGCAGTGAGTCGGTGGGTTCGTTGCGACAGGCACAGATGAGGAGATTGTACTGATGAGTTATCGATTGGGAGTTGATGTAGGAGGAACCTTCACTGACCTCTTGCTGATTGATGAGGTATCAGGGGTGACACATCGTGCGAAGGTTCCCTCCACGCCGGAGGATCCCTCGATTGCAGTACTCCGTGGGATCGAGTTGCTGACTAAGCGCGCTGGGGTCGATCCAAGTGCGGTGAGTCAGGTGATGCACGGAACGACGGTGGCGACGAACGCGGTTCTTGAGGGGAAGGGCGCCAGGGTCGGCCTGGTCGTCACCGAGGGGTATCGTCAGATCCTCCAGGTGGCTCGGTCCTTTGTACCGGGAGGACTCGCTGGTTGGATCGTATGGCCAAAGCCTGAACCATTGGCTCGGCTTGAGGACACTATCGAAGTCAAGGGGAGAATCGATGCACGTGGTCGTGTGATCCGCCCCCTCGATCAGGTGGCACTGCGACAGGAACTAGAACGTCTCGGCTCCCGTGGGATTGAAGCACTGACGATCTCGTTGATGAACTCGTTCACCAACGACGAACACGAGCTTGCGGTTGCACGCCTAGCCGAAGAGATTTTGGGTGATATCCCTATCTCCTTGTCATCGCGCATCTTGCCAGAGATCAAGGAGTATGAACGGACGCTCACCACCGTGGCCAACTCCTACGTACGACCGCGGGCATCGCAGTATTTGCGTAACCTCTCATCTGAGCTAGCGCGACGAACTCCAGGTGCACGTCTACACATTCTTCGTTCTGATGGGGGTTTGATGGGGATGGAGGTCGCCTCCGCTGCCCCGGTGAACATGCTCATGAGTGGACCGGCCGGCGGTGTCTCTGGTGCGGTCTGGATCGCCAGCCAGGCGGGCTATGACGATCTGTTGACCTTTGACATGGGCGGCACGAGTACCGATGTCGCCCTTGTTCAACAGGCAGTCCCGAAGGTGGGGCGGGAGACATCCGTTGGCGATCTGACGATCCGTGCCTCCTCCATCGACGTGCGCACGGTCGGCGCTGGTGGAGGATCGATTGCGCACGTGCCCGCCTTGACCAAGGCGTTGCGCGTTGGTCCCCAGTCTGCCGGGGCCGACCCAGGTCCGGCAGCCTACGGTCGAGGTGGGACCGAACCCACGGTTACCGATGCCAATATGGTGCTTGGTTATCTACCCTCAGGTCTCCTGGATGGAGAGATGCAACTCGATGGCGAGGCTGCGAGACGCTCCATCGAGCCGCTGGCCGAGGCACTGGGCATTGGGGTGGAGCGGGCGGCCGCCGGTGTGATCGACATCGTTAATGAGAACATGTTTGGAGCTCTCCGGCTGGTCTCGGTGCAACAGGGGTATGATCCACGCGACTTTGCCCTCGTGGCCTTCGGTGGTGCTGGACCGCTTCACGCGAATGCCTTGGGACGGTTGATGGGATCGTGGCCGGTGATCGTTCCGCCCTCGCCTGGGGTACTCTGCGCCTTTGGTGATGCCACAACCCGCCTTCGATCGGAGTCCTCGCACACCTATATCCGAAGGTTCTCTGAGGTCTCGAGTGCAGAGGTGGCTGCCGAGCTTGAGGCACTACGAGCAGAGGCAGCAGCTGAGCTCACGGGGCAAGGGGTCGCTCTGGCGGAGCAGGAGATCGGCTATTCGGTCGATGTCCGTTACCACGGACAAGGCTTTGAGGTGACGGTTGATGTCGATGCGACCATGCTCACCGATGAACTGTTAGAGAGTATTCGTGCCCTCTTTGAGGCCGAGCATGAACGGCTCTTCACCTTTGCCCTCGATCAGGAGTGTGAACTGGTACATCTGCGTGCCATCGCCCAGGGTGCACGCCCGAAGGTCGCGGCCCTCCAGATCGAAACCGGGGATGAAGACGCCGCTGACGCAGTGATCGCCACCAAAGAGATTTACGTCGAGGGCGAGGAGGTTGTTGCCAATATCTACGCTCGTGCCCAGCTCAGGGCCAATAACCGAATCGCAGGACCTGCCATCGTCTCCGAGATGGACTCTACTACCCTGGTGTTGCCAGGTCACGAGGCTCGAGTCGACGTCTATGGCAATCTCATCATTAACCCCCTCAGCGATGCCCAGTGACGGGGGTTCTTGCTCGCTAGCTATTCGTCTGTACATTGAAAAAAAGGAGTGGTAATGGCTCAGATTATCGAGACATCGAATACCCAGTTTGCGAACGTCGATGTTGATCTCGTGACAGTGGATATTATTGAAAATGCGTTGCGAAATGCTCGCTACGAGATGGATGCGGTGCTCTTTCGTACGGCAATGAGTCCGGGAATACGAGAGCAACACGATGAGTTTCCCCTCATCGCTGATCATAAGGGTCGCATGGTGGTCGGTCAGTTTGGCTCCTTCATCGGCGGCTTCTTGGACAACTACCAGGGAACGGTCGAGGAGGGCGATATCTTCTTGACCTCGGACCCGTATAGCTGTGATGGTGCGATCAGTCATGCCAATGACTGGCTGGTGCTGATGCCGATCTATCTGGAGGGCCGCATCGTCGGTTGGTCGGCGATGTTCGGACACATGACCGATGTGGGTGGTAAGGTTCCTGGGTCACTACCGACCGATGCCGAGAGCATCTATGAGGAGGGGGTGGTCATCCCCCCCACCAAGATCTACCGACGCGGGGCACTGAACCAAGAGGCTCTCGATCTCATTCTCAACCAGGTGCGGATGAAACAGTGGAACCGAAGCGACTTGAACGCGATCGTCGCTGCCTGCCGCACTGCCGGGCGTCGCGTGGTGGAGCTCTGCGGTCGATTTGGTACCGACGTCTACATCGCTACGCTCGAGTTATTGCTTGAGCGCAACTATCGTGCGATGGAACAGCTGATCCTTCAGACTGTTTCGGAGGAACGACTCTCCTTTACCGACTACATCGATGATGACGGCCTTGGTAACGGCCCGTATCGGATCCACTGCACGATGTGGCGCGAGGGCAACAAAGTCCATCTCGATTTTGAGGGGACTGATCCACAATCGGTAGGGCCGATCAACTTCTTCTTGAACGTCAATATGTTCAAGATGTTCTTTGGGATCTACATGATCATGGTCTTTGACCCCCAGATCCTCTGGAATGACGGTTTCTATCCGTTGGTAGAGGTCCATATTCCAGAGCGATCCCTGCTTCGACCCGCCTATCCGGCGGCGCTCTCCTGTCGCACGCATGCGCTTGGAAGGATTTTTGACATCCTGGGTGGTCTGCTTGGCCAACGCCAGCCGGAGTTTCTCTGTGCAGCAGGCTTCTCCTCTTCTCCACACCTCATGTACTCGGGCACGGACTCCTCGGGCGAATGGTTCCAGCTCTATCAGATTGGCTTTGGAGGAATTCCGGGTCGGCCATTTGGAGATGGACCCGATGGACATTCGCTGTGGCCATCTTTTACCAATGTTCCCAACGAGTTCCTCGAGGCCTACTTCCCTCTCGTGATTGAGAAGTACGAGACGGTAGCGGACTCGGGTGGACCGGGATTCTTTCGAGGGGGTAATGGGATCGATATCGCCTACCGATTTTTGGAGCCCGGTACGATCTCCATCCACGACGATCGCTGGTTGACCTACCCTTGGGGCGTCAACGGTGGCTTGCCCGGAGCGAGAAGTACCAAGTATGTGGTTCGCACGAACGGAGCCACCGAGGTGCTCGCGTCCAAATGTGACCATGTCAAGGTCGCAGTAGGCGACATGTTGCACTACGTCACCTGGGGAGGTGGCGGGTGGGGCGACCCGTTGGATCGCTCGGCCGAGCTCGTTGCGCTCGAGGTTGAGCGTGGACTCGTGACGCGAGAGGGCGCGAAGCGCTACGGTGTCGTTCTCGATGATGACGGTACGGTACTGGCCTCGGCCACGGAAGCACTGCGTGCACAGATGCGCGATCATCGTGGCGCGCTCCCCGTCTTTGATTACGGAGCTCCGATCGCCGATCTGAAGGCGAGGTCACTCGCTGAGACGGGGATTCCGGCCCCTCGCGATCCCGTCTTCGAGACGAGGTAAGCCATGGGGGATCCCTCCGTGGATGCGGATTACCGGAAGGCGGGATTCTCCGGATCGGTGGGCTTTGGAGAGCGGCCTGCGGTGTTGGTGGTGGACTTGGTGCGGGCGTACCTCGATCCTCGCTCGTCGCTCTATTCCGTGCGCTACGAGGGGGTGCTCGAGGCGACGAGTACGTTGGTCGCCACCGCACGTGAGTGGAGGCACCCGGTGGTCTTCACCGGTGTGAGCTACCGCCAAGGAGGCGTTGATGGAGGGTACTTTTGGCAGAAGGTTCCCGCGCTGCGGGTCTTTGAGGAGGGATCGGAGCTCCGTGACTTCGACGAACGACTGATGCCAGCACCCACCGATCTCGTCATCATGAAACAGTACGCCTCTGCCTTTTTTGGCACCTCGCTCGCCTCGGCGCTGCACCATCAGGGGGTGGATACCCTCCTCATCGCCGGAGTCTCCACCTCGGGCTGCGTTCGTGCCAGCGCACTCGACACCCTGCAGTCTGGCTTTCGCCCGATTATCGTGCGCGAGGCGGTTGGTGATCGGACGGAGGAGATCCACCGGGCCAACCTCTTCGATCTTGAGGCAAAGTACGCAGATCTGTCTTCGTTATCAGCGGCATGTACGTATCTAGCGCAGATGACAACGGTACCCGAGGGGCACTAGTGTCGCCGATGTAGTGCAAGGCAACTCGCTTGGAGGACGAATCGCGGTGGGGTGAAGGCGAAGTTAGCCGAGGCGAACTCCGGTAGGGGTTCCAAAGCGGAGATGGAGTTCGTGTTTGATCGCTTTGGGGAAACCAGTGGCGGTCACGCGGTGAAGTTCAGCGATGGCGAGTTGTGCCTGGGCGTCTCCGGCGAGTGCAAGGCGGCAGAGGGCTGGATCGAGGTTAGCGACGGCAAGGATCGCTCCGTTGATGGCGAGGAGACCAGCGAGGGCGAGGAGTACTGGATTGCCGACATAGAGGGCACCCTCAAAGCGACGTACCTCCTCGAGGAGCCTGGAGGCATCACCGCTGGAGTCCTTTACGCCGATCACTGGGAGTGAACAGAGAGCGTCCACCGACAGCCCTGGCGAGGAGGCAGCGGGGAAGTGGTAGGCCAGTATCGGGGCTGTTGGGCATGCCTCGGCGATCGCCTCATAGTAGGGGCGTGGATCCAGGGATCTGGGTGGTGACAGGACAAGGAGTGCGTCGGCGCCGCTGTCGATCGCTCGTTTGGAGGTGTGCACCGCGGCTCGTGCAGAGGGTTGTCCGGTGCCGGCAAAGACGGGTATGGATGAGGGGAGGATGGCACGTAGTTCGCGGATGAGGCGTGCACGCTCATTATCATCGAGAGCACTGGCCTCACCAGTCGTCCCCGCGACCAAGATGCCAGTCACCCCGAGTTCGACGAGACGTGCCCCATGTTCGACGGTCGCCTTGAGGTCCAGCTCTCCCGCATCGTCAAAGAGTGTCACGAGCGCCACCCCGATTCCGCGAAAGAGCGGATCCTGGCTGGCGTCGTCAGAACCGGGGCGGGTCGCGCCCTGTTGTACAGGTTGTTCGGTAGTCATTGGGGCCCAGTGTAGTGGCGAATGCCTCTGTGAACAGGTGAGGCATTGTGCCGTGCCTAGTCAGTCAACCGCGGATAGCGTTGCGTCTATTGTTGGTTCGTCGTCTTCGACACCCTCTGCCTCGATGTGGGGCAGAATCTTGTCGAGCCACTTGGGTATCCACCAGCTCTTCGTACCAAGCAGGGTCATAATCGAGGGGACCAAGAGAAGCCGCACGACGGTTGCATCGATGAGTACGCTGACCCCAAAACCGATGGAGAACATTTTGATGACCACATCAGGTGATCCAGCAAAGGCGAAGAATACGCTTGCCATGATCAACGCGGCGGCAGAGATCACACGACCGGTGGAGGAGAGACCCTCGGAGACTGCCTCGGTGTTGTCATGGGCCCGTATCCAGACCTCCCGTACCTTCGAAAGCAGAAAGACTTCGTAGTCCATCGAGAGGCCAAAGACGACGGCGAAGACGATGAGGGGAACGTAGGCCTCGATCGAGACCTTGTTCGGTACGTCGAGCAGACTCCGCCCCCAACCCCATTGGAAGGTGGTGACTAGCACCCCGTAGGCTGCCCCGATGCTCAGCAGGTTCATGACAACTGCCTTGATGGCGAGTACCAGGCTGCGGAAGGCGGACATGATAATGAAAAAGGCAACCACGAGCACGGCCAGGATGGTGAGTATCAGATGTGAGCCAAGGGTTTGATCGAATTGAATCTGTAGAGCTGTACCTCCGGTGACGTAGCCCTGTGCACCGGTACCAGCGGTGACCTTTGGAATGGTGGTGTTTACCAACGTCGAGTAGAGCGTCGTTGTCTTCTGATTATCCGGCCCCGTCTTTGGCACTACGGTTGAAATAAGGAGCGCCGAGTTCGGTGTCGGCGCAGGTGGAGTGACCGAGGCGATGTCAGGAACCTTGCTGACCTGCTGGTAGAGGTCATTGGCGAGGGTGGTGGGAGAACCGTCGTAGTGGTCGATGTCAAGAACCACAACGAGCGGACCGTTGGCACCTCGGCCAAATGCCTGGGCTACCTCATCATAGGCTCGACGTGAGGTAAAAGAGGTTGGGTAGGAGGAGTCGCCGACGTTTCCGAGCCGCATCGAGAAGAATGGAATGGTGAGGACGCCGAGAAGGATGAGACCCGCAAAGAGGAAGAGGACCGGCCTGCGTTGCAGACTACGGGCATAGCGGTGCCACATGTCATTTCGATCACCCGCTTCGGCCTTGGCAGGTCCAAGATGGAGACGGTCGATGCTGCGTCCAGCGAGACTGAGGCCAGCCGGTACCAGGGTGATCGCGCCAGCAGCTGCGGTGAGGACGCCAAAGAAGGCGGCAAAGCCGAGCTGCCCAAAGAAGGTGATGCCAGAGGCATAGAGTCCAAACAGCGCCACTGATACGCTGGTTGCCGCCACGAGGACAGCGTGCCCGCTGGTCGCAACTGTGCGACCGGCGGCATCAATAGGATCATGGCCGTCCATGATTCGCTGGCGAAAACGGGTACTCAAGAAGACGGCATAATCGATCCCGACTCCAAGGCCGATCATGAGCGCCAACGTCGGCGAAGCCGTAGCGAAGGTGATCACGCTGGCGACCATGCCGAGGATGGAGACACCGATGCCGACACTGAAGACGGCGGTCAGAAGGGGTAGACCGGCAGCGACGAGACTCCCAAAACTCACGAGTAGGACGACGATAGCCACGCCGAAGCCGATGGCCTCCGACGTGGCGTCGCGGGTCGGTGGGTTGACATTGGCATCGAATCCACCGCCATAGTTGACGATAAGGCCCGCGTGCGTCGCGGGCTCCATGGCACGATAGAGCGAGTTCGCGTAGCTGGTCCCGAGTGATGCGGGGAGCACCGAGAGATGCACGGTGATCAGCGCGGTGGTTTGTGACTTCGAGAGTCCTGTCGAGCTGGGGGCGAGTGGATTGCTCACTGAGATCACATCTTTGAGGCGGGCTAGGTTCTGTTCGGCTTGGGTGAGCGCGCCTCCTTGGGATATGAGGTCCTTGCTAGTGACGACGATGAGTCCGGTATAACCAGATGCCTTTGGATCATTCTTGGCCAGCAGTGCCAGCCCGGTAGAGGACTGGGTCCCCGGCAGGTTCACGTTGTTCTGGTAGATACCGGAGATCTCGTGGTGCCCGATGAGCGTTGCGGCCAATACGACAACCCAGATAGCGATCGTTGTGAACGGATGACGAGCGCATGCGCGTCCGACGCTATCAAGTCGATGTGGTTGCTTGTTCATCAATTCCCCCTTCAAACATCTCTGCGCTTTGATCAGATGAGCGAGGTTCTTGGGGATTCCACAGCTGGCGGCGACCGCATGACTACCCTCAGTTCTCGCGTTCGGTGTTCTTGAACTTGGCCTGACATCGTATCCTAACAGATGACAGTACTGCCAAATGCAGGTGCTGCCAAAATGATTTGCCTGAATTGATATCTTCCAAGCCCGGCAGGTAGGCTTATTGAATATGGAGATCAACAAGCCAGTTGGACGCCGTGAGATCAAAAAAGCGGCGACAAGAGAGCGAATCATCGAGGTTGCTCGCCAACTCATCGCCCAGCAGGGCTTTCTTGAAACCACTATCCTCCAGATCACCGATAAGGCGGATGTATCAGAGCGCACCTTCTTTCGGTATTTCGAATCTAAGGATGACCTCTTGCTGCTTGACCTCATCTCATACTTCGATCTTGTCGAAGCAGAGGTGACACGGCGTCCTCGATCTGAGGAGCCACTGCGGGCGCTCCTTGAGGCGATCGTGAGTGGTATTCGTCAACGTATGGATGCGGTGCTTGAAGTACCAATTTTCCGCCCTTATCGTTCTGAGGTAGACCTCACGGGTCAGCTTGTAAGGAACTATCTGAATTTTGAGCTCCGTGTTGCTCAAGCCTTGACGGATCGTCTTGTCGATGAAGGTGTTGACGCGGAGACCGCACGGTTTCGTGCCGATGTTGCCGCAAAACTGGGCGTTAGTACGCTGCGTGCTGCGGTTCGCGAGGTCTTCCAGGAGTTACCGGAGCGGCTTCACCCTGAGACTGACGAGCTCATCGCACGGATCGAGCGAGCGTTTGCGATCGCGGTCGAGGAGTTTCACCTCTTTATCCAAGCCGAAGTGGTGCAGGGCGGGGAGTGAGTTGGGGGATCGGGCTCTCCTAGCCCGGCGATCAGACAGGGAAAAGGCATCGGCAAAGCATCTCGACCGTACCGTTTGGGGGGAATCTGGCCCCTGACGCGGTAAGGCGCCTACGAGCGATTCCCCCACCGATGGGCTCAAAGTGTGGCGCACAAGTTCTCGGTCGTCCTTCTTTGAGGTAGCTAGCATGTCCATCAACTTAGTTGAGCGTACTGCTTTGAAAAGGAGACCGATAATGGACACCGTTGATGAGATGGCTGGTAGTGGAACGCACCAATCGCGACTCGTTCGCATCCTTGCCTTCGTGCCGAGGATCCTGGCATCAAAACCGCACATCATCCTGCTGACACTGCTCGGGGTCTACCTGGTCGTGCTACCGTTGGTATCGGTGCACGTCTCGGCTTTTGCCGAGCTCGTTGGCGGCAACTATACCAACGTTACCAGTGACCTGGGCGCTTGTATCGCGGCGGGCGGCACCATTCACCTCATCAAGTCACACCGGGAGCATCGTAGCCAGCTCACGAAACTCGAGAACTTGGTAACTGACCTTCACCGTCGGCTGGACGAGAGGGGTTAAGAAGTTTCTTGTCTCAGCTCGGCTTCAGTCGATGCCAAGCTTCGCACGGCATGCTGGAAGACGGAGAGCCCCAGGGCTCTCCGACTTTGGTTACGTGATTGGGTGCCTGCCGGTTGGGCTAAAGGAGTTGTATGAAGGTTTCGGCCCCCACGGGCGCGGCGGTTGCACGGACAGATTCGGCGCGATCCCGACGTTCAGGTGAGACTGGTCTGTTGGTTGCCTTGGCGGTTGCAGGCATTGGCCTTGGTGTGATACTCGGATTGCCCTTGGTTGACGGGACGGTGCATGAGATCCACGCGCCAGGCGGTTGGGCGCTCTTCCTTGGATCGGTGACGGGACTGATCGGCACCTACTTCGCTCTGGTGATGGTGTTCATGGCCTCCCGTCTGCCCATGCTTGAACGAGCCTTGGGCAGGGGTGGAGTGATGGGTTGGCACAAAAACCTCTCCATACTCGCGATCTCCTTCATCCTCGCCCACGCCGTGCTCACCACGATGGCCTATGCCGAGATCGCGAAGACAGGATTTACCCATGAGCTCGGTGTGCTGATCAACAGCTACCCCGATATGATCACTGCCTTCATCGCGCTGGGTTTGATGTTGTTGATCGGGTTGGTGTCCCTGCCATGGTTGCGCCAGCGCCTCTCGCGGGAGAACTGGTGGCTCCTACATCTCTTGATCTACGTCGCCCTCGTGCTCTCCTTTGCCCATGAGTTGGCTCTCGGTCCTAGCTTTGTGAACCACCCCATCGCACAATGGGTGTGGGGGCTAGCGTGGATCGGGGCTGGAGTTGCGATCCTCACCTATCGTATTTTCGTACCGCTGCTACGCTCCATGCGCCATGGATTGCGGGTGGCGGCTGTGGAACCTCAAGCCAATGGTGTAACTAAGATCCTTCTTGAGGGCCATTATCTAGAAGACCTCCCGCTTCAGGGAGGCCAGTTCTTCGAGTGGCGCTTTCTCACCCGGGGTCGATGGTGGCAAGCCCACCCGTTCTCGGTGGTCGATCGCCAGGAGGATACCTTGCGCTTGATGGTAAAGCCGATCGGTGACTTTTCAACGAACCTTGCCAAGCTGAAGGTAGGTACCCACGTTTGGTTTGAGGGCCCCTATGGCAATTTTACCGTGGCACAACGGGCCAGAGATCGTGCGCTACTCATCGCTGGTGGAATCGGAGTGACCGCCGTACGGGGCCTGCTCGAGGATCTACCCCGTGAGAGTCGGCCCGCGGTGGTGTTGCGTGTCACCGCCAAGACCGATGTGGTGTTACTCGACGAACTCGAGCGACTGGTCAGCGAGCGTAACGGCAGGGTCTACATCTTGAGTGGGGATCGCACGGAGGTGGATCTGCGTACCATCGCAGGCAACATCAAGGACTACCGAAGTCGGGATATCTTCATCAGTGGGTCTCCCGGTTTTGTTGAGGCGGTTCGAGATGTCTTTGTACAGCTCGGCGTTAAGCGGCGTCAGGTGCATGCAGAGCCTTACACGATTTAACCAATGGAGTGGATAGGTGGATGGCGATGACAAAAATCGTGGAAGGAAGAGCGTATGCGTAGGGCATTGACGGTACTTGGGGCAACGGTCGTGGGGCTCATTGGGGTGCTCACGCTGCACTCTCGGGCCAAGACTCAGCTGAGCGTCAACTCAATCGACAAAGCCCATCGGAGCGCAAAGGCCAACAGGGGCAAAGGTGCGGTACCGACCAACGTGGCGCTCCCAGCTGGACCAACCTCGGTGACCGGACCGTTGACGAACTACGGTTTCGGTGACATTGCGGTGACGGTGGATGTGAAGGCGCACAAGATCGTTGACATCTCCATCGCCAAGTTCCAGGCCCTTGAGGCATACTCGGTCGAGATCGAACAGGCTGCGGTTCCTTCGCTAAGAGCGGAGGCACTCAAAGCCCAAGGACTTCCCATCGCGATCGTTTCGGGTGCTACCTACACCAGTCAGGGATTCGCCTACTCGTTACAGGGTGCTTTGAACAAGTTGCGAGGCAAGTAGTGCTCACCGATATTGTGACCATGGGCACCGTCTTTACCCTTTCGGCAGCTGATCAGATTGACGAGGAAGATGGGAAGCAGATCGAGGTGGGCTGGGAGTCGCTCGTCGAACGTGCGAGGGCCGAGCTTGGACGCATCGACGCTGTATTTAGCACCTACCGGAGTGATAGTGAGGTCAGTCGTCTCCGTCGGGGTGAGCGTGGCGTTCACAGTGATGAACTCGATGAGGTGATCGCCCTCTGCGAGGTTGCTCGGGAGCTCTCAGATGGCTACTTTGACCCGTGGGCGGTCCCTGGTGGGTTTGACCCATCGGGACTGGTGAAGGGTTGGGCGGCTGAGCGCATCCTTGGAATGATGATTAGCGCAGGTGCAACTGAGGCGGTGGTGAACGGTGGTGGCGATATCGCAATCTACAGTGACACCCCGATCAACGTTGGTATTCGCCATCCTCGCCACGCCGATCGGCTGTGTGGGGTGGTCCAGACCAATAGCGCGGTCGCGACCTCAGGACTCTACGAGCGGGGGTGTCATGTCGTCAACCCCTTGGGCGACGAGCTCGGTGCGTTCGCGGCCACAGTTGTTGGGGCACCACTCTATCTTGCCGATGCGCTGGCGACAGCGGTGATCGCCGGAGGGGTGCGAGTCCTCGAGCGGATCGGTCACGAGGGTTCCTTTCGCGGGCTGTTGATCACCGCTGATGGGATCATGCATACACTCCCAGGCACCTTGGCCTCATATACCGAGGCCTAACGCGCGACCATCATGGATGACTAGGGGTCTGCGAGCTGCTCCAAGAGCTCCAGCGATGGACAGAAGAAGAGGGTCCCAGTGATCGCGGTGGAGAAGTCGAGCAGTCGGTCGTAGTTGCCGGGAGGGTCGCCGAGGAACATGTTGGTGAGCATGCGTTCGGTGATGCGGACGTCACTAGCATAGCCGATGAAGTAGGTGCCATAGTGGTGGTCGTGAAGACTTCCAAAAGGCATATTGAGCCGGTAGATTGCCAGCTCTGCGTCGTTGGCGTCGCGGATGTTGTTGAGCGCAACATGGGAGTTGATGGGCTTGGTCGCGTCGTCGAGTTCAACGTTCTCAAGTTTGCGACGACCGACGGCTCGCTCTTGATCTTCGGTGGTAAGTGCCTCCCAAGCGCTGAGATCGTGGAGATACTTCTGGACGATGACATAGCTGCCACCAACAAAGGCAGGTTCGGCCTCGCCGATGATCGCCACTTGGGCTGCCTCGCTCTGGTCAGGGTTCTCGGTCCCGTCCACGAAACCAAGGAGATCGCGTTGATCGAGGTACTTGAAGCCTTGCACCTCGTCAACGATGACCGAGCCGGTGGGCAGCCGGTCTTTGAGGAGACGTGCGAGTTCGAAACACAGGCCGAGTTCCTGTGATCGGAGATGAAAGAAGAGGTCTCCTGGCGTGGATGGCGCGTCGCGTACGACGCCGTGGAGGGGGGTGAAGGGGTGAAGGTGCGCTGGTCGCTCGCTCGGTGAGAGCTGATCCCAGAGGAGCGATCCGATGCCAACCACGCAGCTGAGCCGTGCCTCTGGATAGCGGAACCCCACCGCCTTGGTGAGGCTGTCAACCTCTCCGAGCAGGGAGCGAATCGCGTTCGTGTGATCAGCTGGAACGGTGACGACCAAGAAAATGGCAGCCCCGGTCAGTGGTGTTGCAATTTCTTGAGGTTTCACTTCACCTCCTGGCGGTTAGCGATGGATAGCGATCAGGCACAGGGTGATCGTTGCTTTTGGTTGCTACTTATCGTATGGATCAGGCTAGCTGACGATCTCGAGGAGAAGCCCCCCAAGGATAGCTGCGTTCTTGTAGAACTGGATGCTTTGATTCTTCCGCGCAGCATCGTCCTCTTCACGCCAGAAGGGATGGCCCACAATGGTTGTAGCGGTAATGGAGGTAGCGAGTCCAAACGCAGCGAGCTTGGGTTTGATGCCGAGTGCTAAAGCGATTCCCCCTACCACCATGACCCCTCCGTTCAAGCGCACGAGCTCCTGGCTCGCGGGTAGGCCTGAGCGTTCTAGTGCCTTGTGGCGCATGCCTGGCTCACGTGCGGCACCTAGGCCTCCGTAGATAAGTGGAGAGGCGACCATCGCCCGCCCCAGTTGACGACACGGCTTTCTTGTTCCCTGACTCATAGTGGTAGCTACTTTCTGCGTGTTGGTAGTGGAGTTTTCCTATCCTCAGTCTAGCGGGAGTAACCTCCAGTGGGAGGACAAAGTGTGGTGCCGAGGGCATTGCCATACATGCTGGACCCGCACGAGCTCATCGATTGTTGACCCAACAAGCTAGGCATTGCGTCGTTCTGGTCCTTCTCTACCTGGGAATTCCCGCTATCATCGGACGAAGGTTTATTGGCATTGCAGGGTTGTGGCCGTTGGAACGATTCGAGAGTTGTGTGCATGGCGGATGTGTCATTTGTCTCTTTGTAGAAAATCATGGACCGTGTCCAGCGCATCGTGGAACATGCTACTGGCTTTTCCGTAGCTGGAGATAGGGGTCACTGGGCGCGCAATGCAGTTGTATCTTGTGAGAAGCGTGGTTGTGTCTTGCGATCGCGAGGCGCACTGTCGCTGACGATCGAGTATTCGCGAGCTGGTCAAGTGTGCAGTACCCACTTGGATGCTGGGATCTTTAGGGGCCTTTGCTGGGGATGGCTGGGATTGTCCAACTCAGGGCGGCTATTGCTGTGCATCAGGACGGGGTACGCACACCGGCGATAGACGGAAAGCATGTGGCCAGACTGGTCAGCGATGTATATCATGCCGTGATCGCATGATCGTGGGGATGGGTTGGAATATGAATTGTAACAAATGGTACAGCAAATCCAGTGCATGAAGGATTGATTTTATTGTGCAAATAAGTTGTGAATAATGCAGAAATTGTACCCACGTCCATCTTGGATAGAGTAGTCTCCTTGAAAGTAAGGCAGGTGATCACAGGGTTGTAGGGGGCCGGTTTCGCCGCATGACCTAGTGGCTACGTACTTTCGTTCACAATGGGGTAGGTGGCATGCGATGCTCAAGGAGGAGGCTATGGGGGTAGCGAAAGCACTGCTGATCGAGGAGGATGATCTGATCGCTCGGGGGATGGCTGGGATGCTTGAGGATCTCGGCTGGGAGGTTCCGATACGGGTGCGAGCGCTATGCGAAGTGTCGCGTTCAAGCTTAGAGAGAACGCCGCTGGTGATTGTCGGTTTGACTCCACAAAACGCCGATATAGTCTCGTCCTTGGCTCACGGGAATCACCAGGTGGTTGTGTATTCGAGCTCGGTAGGCTCACGCCACATTGGCGATGCGATCGGTGCCGGTGCTCTGGGTTACGTCGAGCGTCATTCTCTTGATCAGGAGGAGCTCACTCGTCAACTCCACCTCGCCAGCCAAGGGGTCCGTTGTGTGTCGCGAGGGCTGGCTCGCCGGCTCTTAGTTGATATGGAGTCGCGGCCGTTATTGCCAAGTATAGAGATCGATAATACTGCCAGAGCCTATCTCCAGCGCTGGAGCGACCAAGGATGTATCGGTGTCGCAGGTCAACG
Source organism: Ferrimicrobium sp. (assembly GCF_027319265.1). NCBI lineage: Bacteria > Bacillati > Actinomycetota > Acidimicrobiia > Acidimicrobiales > Acidimicrobiaceae > Ferrimicrobium > Ferrimicrobium sp. The sequence continues at coordinate 36,483 of NZ_DAHVNP010000007.1, forward strand.
ACAGTGGGAAGAGGCGGGAGTGATTCAGGGTATCTGGAATACCTGGGCAAAGAGGACACAAACCTACCGTCTCAAACTCACGGATCGACAGGTGGAGATCTTGGCAGCCCTTGATCGGGGGTTGAGCGCTGGTGAAATCGCCGAGATGCTGTTTGTCTCGGTAGCGACGGTACGAGCTGACCAGGATCGGGTCAAAGAGCGGGTTGCTGACATCATTGGGACAGAACTCAAACGTGATACGGCGTGTCGTCGAGCGTGGCATCTTATGCATGGAATGTGGCACACAGAATATGAAGTTCGAGACCATAGTGGACAGGGTACGAGTGGCCTTCCAGGGGATACACGCGCCCTGTCATAATTCCGGCAGGTCGCTTCTTTGGGCGCAATAAACACAGCCTTCCACCAGAGAGTCCGATCAGGTGACCACGCATTCGGATATCTATCTGGAGCACGGGGCGGACATCAGGAATGAAGCGAGGTGATCAGCGTATCGGGATGAGTCATCGATGCGATCTGATCTCTGGCGCAGAAGGACTTACTCAAGTCGGAGCTGGCACGCTGCCTGACCCATCTGAATTGGGACTAACGGTTGTCGCATGCAAAGCGCATGTTGCTCAATCTTTGTGTAACGGAGTTGGTTGATAAAAGCTGACTACGGTCGCGGTAAGTGACACGAGGGAGATTGCGAATCGATCACTCGACGGTTGTTGGTTGAGTGGGCGTACTTTCAGTGGCTGAAGACGATGAGGTTTGTTTTGGCTTTCGTGTGAAGGCGAACCAGACGAGTAGGCCGACAGCTAACCCAAGGATTACCTTGCCGATAACGCCGAGTTCAAAGACGAACCACTTCCAGGCATAGGCAGGATGATGGATGAAGAGTTGTGGGAAACCGAGAAATTTAGGAGCGTACACCACTTTTCCGATGATGTCATTCATCCGGAGTGGTGGATCAAAGACATCGGGACGACTAGCTGGGTTGTCACCTTTGGTGACGAGATCACCGTTGGGCTTGATCGCGATCAGACGGTGGGCCCACACCAGGCCGTTGGCATGGAACTCGATGACCTCCCCGACGTGGTAGGAGGGCTCATGTTCGACGAAGATCATTGATCCCGGGGGAATGGTGGGGTACATCGAAGGGGTGTAGACGTAGCTGTGATTGGTCCTTGACAAGACAAACGCCCCTCCCGCAAGGATGAAGGTCGCCCAGAGAACCAGAATGAGTCCAACCGTCCGCCGTAGCTTCGATCGTGTTTGTCGGTCACGCTTCATTGTTTTCGAGTCGCCGGAGTCTTCATTGGAGCTGCATAATTCGGAAGCTTGCGCTGTGTTCACCATTCGTAGTCCTTCTTATCTTGTTCTTGTTATCGCTAAGTGGGGCAGATCACTCCTTTGCCGTGCGCGATCGTAAACCTGCGCAGTGCCCCAATCAAGCGTATGACAAATCTTGATCGGGACACTTTTAGCGACGGTATTTATAAATGCAGGTTAGGGTGCACCCGTCGAGCTTCCGCCCGCCGTCAATTTGGGTGTCTCGCCTTGGGGCTGGGCGCTTTGCTTTGATGGCTCTGCCGTGATGGTGTAGGGAATATCGATGTGAGCCCCATTCCACGCATTGGCTCCTCCCTCTCCAGACCCAGCTGTATAGGGGGCCAACGCAAACGCGACCGTGGCAGTAGTTATGGTTTGTGACGGAACCGTTCCGAGGGCGAATGTTACGGGCTTACCGAGCGTGTATCCGGTGGAAGATTCAGTTGCCTGGTTACTCGGTAGGTTGTTCCCCGAGAATATTTGGTAGTAGTACGTAGTGCCACCTACCGTGTACTCTACCCACAATTGTTCGAGAGCTTGTTGGTTGCCAGCAAAGGCCCTATCGAACACGCTTGAAATGTTGAGGGTGAAGTCTTCGGATACGGAGCCAGTATTGTCGAGTGTTACCGTCTCTGGATTGGTCCAGGTGTAACCCCCCGCCGTAGTAGTACCCGCCGCAGTAGTACCCGCCGCAGATGGGACGAGTTCACTGGCGACAAGGTTTCCGTCTGTGAGTGTCTGAGAGACGGTAGCCCCAGATGCGTTCAGACTTCCGTTCGTTGTTGCGCTAAACTGCGTGTGTACCGGCGTTGCGGCAAAGAGCATTGCGGTTGTTCCTCCCGCCACTGCGAGTGCACTGAGTTTGGCGACTATATGATCCCGATATCCCATTTTTCCTCCTTGTTAGGTTTCGGGTACCGGTTTCGCCACTTGCTCCTCCCAGGGTGAAGCGACCAACAGACCCCCGAAATTCATTGCATTACCCGTCAATTACGCTATGGTGATGGCATGGCCACGACCATAGCAGATTTACTATTCCTCACGGCGCATGGTGGTCCGTCATGCGAGGTCAGTCGGCGGGCAGAAGGAGTTATCCAGGATCGTTTGGTTTATGGCTTGCTGACGAAGGAGAAACGGCCTTGTATGGAAACCATTCGTCCCTGCCAAAACCCGCTGGCCCGTGGGTTGATTGATTCGGAAGGCATCCTTGGGCCCGGTCGAAACCTATGCCGCCAGCCGGAGGCTGCCATCCTGACAAGCCATCATGGGAATGGACGCTGAGACGTGAAGTATGGTAAGAGCAGCGTCGTGATCGTCGTTGCCTATAACCACTTCATTGTCGGCGATCACCTCTTCTGTGTGATCGTATAATGTGAGATCTCAGGTATGGATCATATGATGCAACAGGATCAACTGCGCCACCGCTAAGGGTGCTGATCGTTCGGTGGAGCTGATCCGCCCGAGGCTCTCGGGGATCTCTCCGTCGAGCCCGATCTTTTCCCAAAGCTTCTCCTCGACGAGTCGGCTGGCGGATACCGGAGCGTGCCCATGGACGTGGAGTGCATCCACCGGTTTCCCGTCTTGGTCGCGAATGAGTTTGATGTGGGCGGCCTCTCGAGTGGCTGGGGTCAGAATGTCATGAAGATCTGGGTGTGGCACCGTTGGCCGTAGGAGGATGGTTGCGCTGAGTTCCTTTCGGCCTTCGACCGGTGCGAAGGAGATGACGATGTCTGCGTGCGCCCGTTGGGGCCGGATGAACTTCTCTGACTCGGGTTCACGTTTGTCAAGGTCAGCAAGGACCTGTTCCTCGGTGTAACCACGTTTGGAGACGTCGCGCTGAATCTTCCACTCGCGTCGTATCGGTTCGGGCGGGTCAAGATAGGCGGTGACGTCGAAGGTAGCTCTTGACAGACGTGACCAGAGCGGAAATAGCCCCTCGACGATGACGATCTCGCGAGGGGTGAAGAGTTCGGGTCGACCGAGGGTACCGTCTGTATGATGATACTTAGGTTTGAGGATGGGCTGACCGAGGGTCAGGAGCTGGAGGTGCTGTTCCATGATCTCAAGAAAGTTGCACTCTGGGTTGAGCGGGGTGAAGGGAAGACTCTTGCGCTCCACGCGATCATACCGATGGTAGTCATCGGTGCAGAATGAAGAGATACGGTGCTCGCCGATAGCCTGGACGAGCCCCTTGGTCAGAGTCGTTTTGCCGGAGGCTGAATCCCCCGCGATTGCGAGCAGTGCTACACGTTCAGGGTGAGGCTGGGTCGCCAGGAGTTTCTGGATCGCTGCGATTCGATGGGGCATATGCCCTTCCTTTCTTCGTAAACCTCTCGATGATGATGATGTTGGTGGTTGTAGCTCTGTCTAGGGAACCAGGCGGCGGATGATACCGTAGCGCCCCTCTTGAATCCAGAGACTCTCGAGTTCAGTGAGGTCTCCAACGGCTTTGGGCGGGGCGAGAGGATGCGCTCCTGTTGCCGATGTGGCGACGACGATCGATCCCGCATGAGCGAGGTCGCTCGCCTCGAATTGCATGGTGTCATACTCCGGATAGACAGCCTTGACGATGGCCGCTTCTGCCTCGCTTTGGGGCGCAAATCGGCTCTGCATCTGCCCCGAGAGGGCGAGGGTCGCCGCAGCAGAGATGACTCCTTCGGGGGTGCCCCCGATACCCCATAACATCACCGACCCTGGATCACCGCGCAATACCCGCAGGCTTGCCATGACGTCACCATCGGGTATTTCGATGACAGGTACTCCGTGACTCCGGAGGTTAGCGATCATCGTCTCATGACGCGGTTTAGCCAGGATGACGACAGTGGTCTCGCCGATGCCGAGTCCAAGACGACTCGCCACATTCTTCACGTTTTCAAGCAGCGGACGCGAGATATCGATGACCCCAGCAGCTCGCTCGCCAACGATGAGTTTTTCCAGGTAGTAGCCGGGTAGTGGGGTGAATCCTCCCCCGGGGGCTGCGGCGATGACCGAGATCGCACCCTCTCGACCGGTGGCCGCAAAGTTGGTTCCCTCCAACGGGTCGATCGCGAGATCGATGTCGATGGTGCCGGTACCGAGCTGCTCTCCGACGTAGAGCATGGGGGCATCGTCCTTCTCACCCTCACCCACGATCACGGTAGCAGAGACGGGGAGTCTGCCGAGTTCCTCACGCATGGCCGAGACGGCGGCGGCATCGGCGCGATTCTTATCCCCGAGGCCGATCTCGTTGAGCGTGGCACAGGCCGCAGCCTCGGTCGCGCGAAGGAGGTCGGAGACGAGATGTGAGGGATGTCCCAGGCGGTAGGAGTCGACGACGAGGTCCAGGGCGGCATCGGCAACCTCAGTTGGGGTAAAACCGAAGTGGGCAGCGACCTCGGCCATTGGGGCCGAGATGCCGAAGTCCCGTACGTTGTAGAGGCGATCACCAGGACTCAAGAACTCATGCCAACCGGTACCAACACTTGCCTCAAGAACAAGTCGGGGGGTGCCGGTTGGCGCAAAGGCATCCCGCTCACGTGGATCGATCGCTAAGAACCGTTCCCGCCAGGGCACTGAGACAACTCGTGCATCGACGTCATCTTCGTCTTTGAGGATCTTGGCTGCTGCAATAGCGAGCGCAACCTCTGAGCCAGAGGCGACGAGGACGACCTCAGGAGAGGTTCGAGGATCACCGTAGACGATGCGAGCTCCGGTGTTGGCGAGCCAGTCCGAGTCCTCAGCCGTCGGGATTTGGGGAAGCGGCTGACGGGTAAGGGCAAGGATCGTTGGTCGGTCTCGCTGTGCTAGCGCGAGGTCCCAACTGGCAAAGGTCTCAAAGGCATCGGCGGGGCGGAGCACCGTCGTATTGGGGATGATGCGGAGTGCTTCGAGTTGTTCGATCGGCTGATGGGTTGGCCCATCCTCTCCCACGGCAAATGAGTCGTGTGAGAAGAGATAGATCACCCCAAGCCCCATGAGAGCACTGAGACGCAATGAGGGTCGCAGGTAGTCAGAGAAGACGAGAAAGGTCGAGACATAGGGGGTAAAGCCGTAGAGAGCCAGACCGTTGGCGATGGCAGCCATCGCATGCTCGCGGATTCCAAAGTGGATCGCTGAGCCCGAGAAGTCATCGGGGGTAATCGCTTTGAGCCCAACATTGAGCCCGGTTGACTCCCCAAGGTCGGCTGATCCACCGATCAACCCAGGCGCCGCGTCTGGACCGTTTGCGATTGACTTCAGAAACAGTGCCGAAGCCGCCCTGGTGGCCAGTGGTGCCGTTGGTAGGGGAGGGTTCTGGGACGATTGAGCCTGGGTGTTGGCAGTGTGCCTCCAGGCCTTGTGCTGTTGGCGCCATGCGCTACCTTGGGCTTGCTTGTCGACGACGATGCTTGCCACGTGTTGGCGCACATCCTTGGGAACCCAGAAGGTCGGCTCAGCGGGCCAGCCGTAGGCGGCCTTTGTCGCTGCAAGCTCCTCAGCGCCGAGCGGTGCGCCATGAGCCTTTGAGGTCCCCTGTTTGGTCGGCGCGCCTTTGCCGATGATGGTTGGGACGATGATCAGGCTTGGGCGAGCTTGGTCAGCCATCGCCTCGCGGTAGGTCTGCTCGATCTCATCGAGGTCCTCAGGGTCCATAATCGTGAGGACCTGCCAGCCGTAGCTTTCAAAGCGGGCGACTGGATCGTCAGTACAGGACTGATGTCGTGGGCCATCGATGGTGATGTCATTGGAGTCATAACCCACAATGAGATGACCCAAGCCGAGCATGCCAGCGAGCGATGCGGCCTCATGGCTGAGGCCCTCCATCAGGTCGCCATCAGAGGCGAGGACGAAGGTGTAGTGGTCGATGGGAGAGTCATCCGTCTCGTGCCGCAGTTTTGCCTCACCGATGGCCATGCCCACCGCCGTGGCCAGTCCCTGTCCCAGCGGTCCGGTGGTGGTCTCCACGCCCGGAGTATGTCCGTACTCAGGATGACCAGGGGTTTTTGACGCGATTTGGCGAAAGCGACACAACTCCTCGATGGACAGATTGTATCCGAAGAGATGGAGCAGCGAGTAGAGAAGCGCGGAGCCATGGCCGGCGGAGAGGATGAAACGATCTCGATTGGGCCAAGTGGGATCTGTCGGATCAAAGTTCATCAGTCGTGCAAAGAGCGTGTAGGCGACAGGTGCGAGCCCAAGGGGTAGCCCTGGGTGGCCGGAGTTTGCCGCCTCAACTTGGTCGATAGAGAGCATCCGTACGGTCGTGACGCAACGTTCGTCGATCGGATTCATGAGCTGGCTCCTTTGCAAGGGTCTGGGAGGTGAAGGTGCATTGTATGAGTCATCGTCCTGTCGTGCTTCTCCTAATGAAAGTCCTTGTCACCACGCGGTGCTGATCCCAATGGAATGAAGACTGGAGTACGCGACCTACCCGTTGGGAACCCGGTTGTACCTGGCTGATCCTTGGGATGAGTGCACGAGCGCCCCTATCGTGTAACTGATGCGGAGTCTCACAGGGGGCAAGATCCGCGGAATAGGTTGCGAAAATTGAGGGACACGGTGTCATGGCCGACAAGGAGGTGTGCTCTTTTGTCATGGCATGGGCATGATGCCCGGCGCGAGGACCGCTTTTGTCCGATCTGACGCCCGCTAGGGAGATGTTCACGGCGCCCCGGTCCTTGCCATGTCGTAATGTTGGGAAATTCGAAGAAGATCTTGCGCATCGGCAGGTGGACAAGTGATGAGGTATCATCTCGTTCTGCACCTCCCCTTGGTTGCTGAGCGTTCATGACAACCTAGTTGGTGCGTTGGTTGATCTTCTCCCCAACATGGGTGAGAATGGGGGTGAGGGCGCTCGCTAAGGCTGCCCTACTAGTGGCGTTCCTCGCTCCATCACCTTAGGCGAGTTCCTGCGATTGCTTCGCAGCAGCACGCGCTTGGAGAGGCGGCACCATCTCGGACCTACGGGTGGTTCATTAGTCGTGCATGTCTATTTTGCTCAGTCGCCTCAATAGTGCTTACTGGACGGCATTGGTGGCGATAGGCACCAAGAGGCGCACCAGGGTTCCCTCACCAAGCGTAGAGAAGAGCTCGAGGCGCCCTCCGATGATCCGAGCCCGCTCTCGCATGCCACCGAGGCCAAAGCCGCCGACATGAGTCGTCGTGTCAAAGCCGTCCCCACGATCCCGCACGACGACCACCAGGTCGCCAGCGATTGAGGCGAGCCGGAGCTCGCAGGTGGTTACCCCTGAGTGTTTCCAGGCGTTGTTGATCGCCTCTTGCATAATGCGTAGCACGGCGAGCGCACGTTCGGGGCCAAGGGTAAGGGCGGTGTCGTCGGTTCGATCCTCGATCACGACGGCGAAGTCGGGATAGGAGTTGGCAAGCGTCTCGATCGCCTCGGCGAATCCAAATTCGTCGAGTGCCTGACGTGGCGTGTCCTGGATCAGCCGTCGCATTGCCTGGGTGCTCGCTTTGAGCAGATCAGAGGCGACACAGACATCGCGTGCCTCATGTTCATCAAGACCAGGTGAGGCCTTTACCGCCTCAAGGCGATAGTAGGCGGCGTGAACCTGTTGGAGGACCCCGTCGTGGAGCTCGAGCTGGAGGCGGCGACGTTCCGCCTCCTGGGCTTCGATGAGCTGTTGGGCAAAGCCCTCTAAGGCGCGCTCGTGGGCTCCGAGCTTTGCCACAAGGAGTGTGTGTTCGAATGCGCCGGCGAGAAAACTCGCGACGGTGGTGAGTACCTGTTGTTGATGGAGAAGATCGACGTCCTCGTGCTGCCAGTGGACGTTCAGAACCCCGACAACATTCCCACTTGCGTGGATCATTGGCACCGAGATCAGTATCCGGAAGAGCTCTCCTTGGAGCTCGGGGAGGTAGCGGTAGCGGTGATCGGTCCACTTATCGGGAACGACCGCGACTTGGCCGGTTTGGGCCACCCAGCCAGCGATGCCATCCCCGAGCCCGAGCCATACTTGGTGACGGTAAGAGTCAAAGGGTGGAGTAGCACCGACGAGTTCAAGACGCATGAGCTCGGGGTCCACGAGGTGCACAAAGCAGACGCTTGCACCGACCGCATCGACCACGAGTGCTGCTGTCTTCGCAGCCAGTTGATCGAGTTCGAGGGTCTCCGCAAGCACCTGGGCAAGTTCTCGATATAGCGTGAGTTCTTCGGGTTCAGTATTCATCGGTGGCACGAGCTTCGTTGGTAGGACAAAGGATCTTGGCGGTATCGGTATTCATCGGAACGTCACGTCCCGCAGAGCCACGGCAACCGCCTCGGCTCTTGACTTGACCTTCAATTTACGATAGATCGAGGAGAGGTGACTCTTGACCGTCTCCTCCCCGAGGAAGAGACTCTGAGCGATCGATTTTGTTGACATCCCCTTGACGATGAGTTCGAGAATTTCACTCTCTCGATGGGTGAGCCCAAGATGCGCCCCTGGCCAGAACTCGCCGAGCTGAAGACGAGCGGCGAGGAGTGCCACCCTACCGGCGATGGAGGGATCGATCGTGACCTCGCCATCGACGACTCTTCGTAGGAGTCCCACAAGTTCAGCTCCGGTGGCCTGCTTGAGTAGGTATCCCCTCGCGCCAGCCCGAAGAGCTCGAAAGAGATAGGCCTCGTCGTCGTAGGCGGTGTAGAAGACGACTGGAACCTCGATTGCTCGCGCGGTGATCTGGTCGAGGAGTTCAAATCCAGAGCTCGTCTTCAGTCGTGCGTCGGTGAGGACTATGTCGGGTAGCGGTGGGGTGGCGAGTAGTTCGAGCGCGTCTTCAACGGTCTTTACGGCGGAGACGACCTCCACCTCGTCGACGTGCGTGCGCAACATCGCACGGACTCCGTCGATGATCACCTCATGGTCATCGACCAGCATCAATTGAATCGTCTTCACCAGGGATGCGCTCCTCTGGCAAGTGATGGGAGTCGATGTGACATGCGGCGCTGTCTCTCGTTTGTCGGCGTGAGCGCCCGATCATCCTTGTGCTCATCTGCGAGTGAGTGTAACTGAATAGTGAGGTGATGCTGCCCGCAAGCCTTTCTGGGGTGGAGGTGTCCCTCGTCTGTTGGTTGGATGGCTCCAGTCGTGTTCGTCATGGCGCTACTCCCCACTCTGTGTGACGCTGGCCAAAGCTTACTCGTCAGCTTCGATCGATCGACGCGGGTGTGCTCGGTCTCGGAGCACGAGTCCCCCTTCAATCGGAAGTTACTATGCAGCATCAGCGCGAGACGCTGATCAGGTTGGAACACCAGCACGAGATGCTGATAAGCATCCAACGCGAGTTATGTTACCGGGTTCAACGTCAGACATTCACCAGGTGTCGGGGCCGCAGAACGGAGGCGGTGGTGGTAACACGGTCCATCAGACTTGCCTGGGTGCGTTGGCGATCCTGCCCAGAACTCGCCCAGACCTTCATTGGCGTATCTTGGAGAGCGCGTCCAAAGGAGAAGGTGATTGGCCATGGTAGTGCCTCGATCTCGTTCATGGCAGCCAGATTTGCTGTTGCCATGTCATCGGACTGCCCACCGGAGAGGAGCGCAATCCCCGCAACGGAGGCCGGCACGACGTCACGATAGCACTCGACTGAGGCCTCCCCGATCTCCCTGGCACTTACCGTTGGACCGGTGTTGCCTGGGGTGACCATCGATGGTTTGAGCACCATGCCCGGGAGTAGCACCTCAAAGGAACGGAGCTGGTCAAAGACGGCCGAGAGTACCGTTCCGGCAACTCGTCGGGTGGTCGCGAGGTCATGATCACCCTCCATGAGGATCTCGGGTTCGACGATTGGGACGATGCCTGACTCTTGACAGAGTTTGGCGTAGCGAGCCAGGGCGTGTGCATTGGCCCGGATGCAGATCGCGCTTGGCTTCGCCTGGTCGATTTGGAGTACCGCACGCCATTTGGCAAAACGAGCCCCTCTCGCATAGTAGTCGGCGAGACGAGGGCCGAGGTTGTCTAGTCCCTCAGTCACCAGTTCTCCATCGCTTCCCGCCAGTGGCTTTGCGCCGGTATCAACCTTAATCCCTGGAAGCATGCCGTGCTCAACCAAGAAGTCGGGAAAGGAGAGGCCGTTGGCCGTTGTCTGATGGAAGGTTTCATCGTAGAGAATGACACCGGAGACGTATTCTCCGAGCCCAGGCGAGCTAAAAAGGGTTTCACGCCAGTCTCGGCGAGTTGACTCGGTTGATTCAAGCCCGTGAGCGACAAAGCGTTTGGTGAGGGTGGGGCTACTCTCGTCGGCGGCGAGGATCCCCTTCGGGTACGCTACCATGGCCCCAGCGTGTTCGATCAGTTCCCTTGACATCGGTCCTCCCCACGTGTGTTGGTCTCAACCTAGGCGCTGCGATCCGTGAACCTTCTCACCCAAAGCGTGGGGTGCCGGGGTGAACTCCACCTCACCCATGGACCCTAGATAGTTGGCAAAATGCTCGATACTGCCAACAAGCGCCTCGCCAGTACGGACGGCAAGACACCAGGTTCGACGTTGAGGAAAGGGCTCTACGGTCAAAGAGACGAGTTCGCCAGCGGCTAACTCCTTGGCCACTGACTCAGTTGAGATCACGGCAATGCCAAGACCGAGCTCCACGAGCCGCTTCATGGCAAGGTTCGATCCAACCGAGAGAGTCGCTGGGCTGATCGCGAGTTCACCCAGGAGTTCTTCGGCTGAGGCGCGTGTCCCTGAACCTGGCTCACGAACGAGCCAGGTGTGCTCCCCGATCTGTTGGGCGGTGGGTGAGAGTGAACCGCCGAACCATTCGGTGGCTCGTCGTTCATTGGCGATCAGGGCAAGTTCATGGGCTCGGGTGGCGATGACACGCACGAATTCACTCTGGGTTGGCCTCCCTGAGATGACCAGATCGACTCGATGGTCGTTGAGGAGTTCGAAGAGACTCGTCTTGTTGGCGACCTCGAGGTTGATGGTCGCGTGTGGCACCAACTCGAGGTAACCCTGGAGCCACCGTGGGAGGAGCTCCTCTCCAACGGTGGCAACGGCCCCGATCCTCAGCGTTGGTGCATCGGGACGGCTGGCTTCTCGGCTGCGCACTATCGCCTCCTCCATGGCACCGAGGAGGGTTGCGGCATACCCGGCGAGGACGCTGCCTGCCGGGGTGAGGGTGAGTCCGCGTCCAACGCGCTGGGTCAGGTCTGTGCCCACCTCGCGCGATAGAGCCGCCAAGGTCGAGGAGACGGCGGCCGAACTGACGAAGAGCCGTCGGCTCGCTCCAATGACGGATCCGGTGTCGGCCACCGCCAGCAGGGTTTTGAGTTGTGTATTGGTCATCATGATGATAATAGTTAATGTTTAGGTTAACTATCTGCGGTTTATTCCAAGGTATTGAATGAACTATCGTTTGGACGTTATCGCTACTGTGATCCCATGTCCACGGATCGTGAGGAGTTGCAAAGGTGTCAGAGCTAACTGGAGAGGACCGCTACAAGGCGGGCGTCATTCCCTACAAGCAGATGGGGTATTGGGATGGCGATTATGTCCCAAGCGAGACCGATATCATCGCGCTCTTTCGCATCACCCCTCAACCCGGCGTCGATCCGGAGGAGGCGGCTGCCGCCGTCGCTGGCGAGTCCTCGACCGCGACCTGGACCGTGGTCTGGACCGACCGTCTGACCGCGGCCGATCTCTATCGTGCCAAGGCCTATCGTGTGGATCCGGTACCAGGTCAAGAGGACCAGTTCTTCGCCTATATCGCCTATCATCTTGATCTTTTTGAGCCGGGCTCGATCGCGAACCTTACTGCCTCGATCATCGGTAACGTCTTTGGCTTCAAGGCCGTGAAGGCGCTTCGCCTTGAGGATATGCGGATTCCGGTCGCCTATGTCAAGACCTTTGATGGTCCTCCGACCGGCATCGTGGTCGAGCGTGAGCGATTGGATAAGTTCGGTCGCCCGTTGCTTGGAGCGACTGTCAAGCCCAAACTAGGACTCTCGGGGCGCAACTATGGCAGAGTGGTCTACGAGGCGTTGCGTGGTGGTCTTGATTTCACCAAGGATGACGAGAACATCAACTCTCAGCCCTTTATGCATTGGCGCGATCGATTCCTGTACTGCATGGAGGCGGTGAACAAGGCCCAGAGTACCAGCGGTGAGGTCAAGGGTCACTATCTCAATGTCACGGCAGCGACGATGGAGGATATGTACGAGCGTGCCGAGTTTGCCAAGGAGCTCGGATCGGTCGTGGTCATGATCGACCTGGTGATTGGGTATACTGCGATCCAATCCATGTCCAAGTGGGCACGGAAGAACGATATGGTTCTTCACCTCCACCGCGCAGGTCATGGCACCTACACCCGCCAGAAGAATCACGGGATCTCTTTCCGTGTGATCGCAAAGTGGATGCGACTCGCAGGAGTCGATCACATCCACGCTGGTACCGTGGTCGGTAAACTCGAGGGAGATCCCAACACCGTGCAAGGTATCTATAACGTTCTTCGCGAGTCGCACAACCCGGTCGATCTTCCCAAGGGGATCTTCTTCGACCAGGATTGGGCGGGTCTTCGCAAGGTGTTGCCCGTTGCTTCAGGGGGCATCCACGCCGGGCAAATGCATCAGCTCCTCACCTATCTGGGTGACGATGTGATCTTGCAGTTCGGTGGCGGTACCATCGGTCACCCGATGGGCATCGCGGCAGGCGCCACGGCGAATAGGGTCGCGCTCGAGGCGATGGTGCTTGCGCGCAATGAGGGCCAAGATATCTGGAACAAAGGGCCGGAGATTCTCAACCAGGCGGCAAAGTCGTCGCCGGCGCTGCAAGGTGCACTCGATACCTGGCGTGACATCACTTTCAACTATGCCTCCACCGATACCCCTGACTTTGTTCCTACCGTCAGCGAAACCTACTAACACCAGAAAGAGGAGACTTTCATGCATCTCACCCAGGGCCAATTTTCATTTCTGCCACCACTGACCGACGAGCAGATCTCCGCCCAGATTCGTTGGGCTCTCGATCACGATTGGGCGCTCGGCATCGAGTTCACCGATGACCCACATCCGCGCAATACCTACTGGGATATGTGGGGCATGCCGATGTTTGACCTGCGCGATCCGGCGGCCATTCTCTATGAGATCAACGAGTGTCGTCGGGCGTATCCGAACCGCTATATTCGGGTGACTGCCTTTGATTCAACGAGAGGGTGGGAGGCGCCCCGGATGTCCTATCTGGTCAATCGACCGGAGGAAGAGCCTGGGTTCGGGCTTGTTCGCCAGGAGGGCGAGGGTCGCCACATCACCTACACCACGCATAGCTATGCCACGGAGCAGCCGCCCGGGGAACGCTATTGAACAGCAATGGCTCCATGAGGTGCCTAACGCAGCTGGTCACGCATCATGGGTGACCAGGAGGGGGGCGGGGCCATGTCCGATGGTGTAGATCTTGGAGCCCTGTTTCTCGAGACGAAGATCCAGGAGACGCTCGACGAACTCGATGCGGAGCTTGTCGGTCTTCGACCGGTCAAGACCCGTATTCGTGAGATCGCTGCGCTGCTCCTTGTCGATCGTGCGCGAGCGCAGCTTGATCTCGCGGGGGGTAATCCCAGTCTGCACATGAGTTTCACCGGTAACCCAGGCACTGGAAAAACAACGGTGGCGATGCGCATGGCTGAACTGTTGGCCAAACTTGGCTACGTTCGCCAAGGCCAGCTTGTGGCGGTCACCCGCGATGACCTGGTTGGCCAATATATCGGACACACTGCTCCAAAGACCAAGGAGGTCCTCAAACGAGCTATGGGGGGTGTGCTCTTCATCGATGAGGCGTACTACCTATTCAAGCCCGAGAACGAGCGAGATTATGGCGCCGAGTCGATTGAGATACTCCTGCAGGTGATGGAGAACCAGCGTAACGATCTCGTGGTGATCTTGGCGGGGTACAAGGACCGCATGGATACCTTCTTTAGCTCGAACCCTGGGATGTCGTCACGGATCGCCCATCATATCGATTTTCCTGATTACTCCCTCGATGAGCTGGTCGCGATTGGCAAGCTTATGCTTGCAGCCCAGCAGTATCGGCTCTCCGACGAAGCCGAAGGAGTCTTTCGGCGATATCTTGAACTTCGGATGGCCCAGCCCAACTTTGCCAACGCAAGAAGTGTGCGCAATGCCCTCGATCGGACTCGTCTGCGCCAGGCCAACCGGCTCTTTGAACGACGCGGTGCGCTGGTTACTCGAGTGGATCTCATGACGATAGAGCCGCCTGACATCCTGGCAAGCCGTGTCTTTGACACAGACGCACAAGAGGATAGCCACCAAAAAGAGTGACTGATCTTCCATGCTCACTATAGAGCATGGCCGCTGGTGTGCTTGTGGCCACACTTCGCGGGATCGCCGAAGCATGACGGGGTAGTGGCTCCCGGTGATTCGCCCTTCTCTCATGTCAATACCGGAGCCCATGACACTGCTAGGTTCCGTGGTGATGGGGCGGAGTTATGGGTTCGACGCGAGGGCCCTACGGCGTCGATTGGTCTCGAGGACGCTGATACCTGCGATGCCTAGCCCTAGAAGGCCCCCACCGACCACCATCTCCCAATTGCTACTGCGTGGTGATTGGGGTGGACCGGTGACGAGTCGTACGGGCGCTGGTGCCGAGTTGTGAGATGTAGAGACCGGCGCGGTGACCCGGGGAGTGGTCGATGAGTCGCGAGAGACCGGGACGCGGCTAGTCGTCGGGGCATGGCCAACTACCGGGAGCGTTGTCGGGGGTATCACGCCGAGCGGCGTAGTGGAGGGTCGGCGAGTAGGTGCTGGTGCGCTCTGGCTGGCGACGATCCGATAACTGATCGTCGCCGATTGGCCATTCCAAGCGTTGCCAAAACCCTCTCCGTTGGCTAACTCGACCGCAACGGGTATGGATACCCGCTGGTTTGGAGCGACGCCAGTCGCAATGGGCAGGGTGATACTTTTCAGTGATGACAAGGTGAGCGACGAGGACGGATCAAGACTGTTGGACGCGTTGGGATCGAGATGGTAGGTGATCGTCCCCTTAGAGGTGGTCACCAAAAATTCGAGCTGACCGAGGTCGCTAAAGCGAGCAAGCGTATCGGTGACGCCGGTGAATTGGAGATCGAAGTCTTCCGACGCAGTGCCGGTATTGGTCAGTGTGAAGGGAATCGTGTTGGTCGGTATGCCGGGAAGCAGGTTTGTTGCCCGCAGCGTCCCGTTGGTGAGACTGACACCGACCGATGAACTGACAAACGCGCTTGCCGGAGTCGCAAAGGCACCTTGGCCAGAGAGAGCAAAGGTCGCGACAGAGGCTGAGGCGCCAACGGCGATCACCGTCCAGCCCATACTCGTGAACCGCGGCCATACCCTTCTCTGTCTATGCGTGTAATCCAACGGTATGCCCTTCGATGACGGATGCCTTCGATCGACGAGCATCCAACTTAAAGTCTACGAAGCCCAGTACGGCGTGTAAACCCATCTCATGGATTCGGTTTGCTGATCGGAAACATTTAGCAGAATAGCTATTGCTGACGGTCTTGACAGTCCAGTGCGAATGCTTGGCCCTGTCTCGTATTGGGAAGACAAGCAAAGTCAAGAGGAAGGGTTGCCACTGCCAGCCCGTCATCGATCCTGGTAAGGAAAGCGCCACCGGCCCGGTCGAGAGCTGACATCCATGATGGGTTGTGAGAACGATGGGCTAACCCCAATACCGTTCAGCTAAGCACCAGTACACAGATCTGCGATGGATGCTCGGGTTGAGGCCAGTGATGGTGATGAAGACGTTTGGCCGCCCACTCTAAGAACTTTGCGCTTGACTACCCGAGGGTTAGAACGCAATCGACGTG
>NZ_DAHVNP010000008.1 GCF_027319265.1 Ferrimicrobium sp.
GTGCAGAGGTTGTCAGTTCCTCATTCCCAGCGGTGGAAGTCGTTCTCTTGGTAGAGGTGACAACCACATGGGATAGATAAATCTAGTGTGCTCTACTCGGTGGGGGTGACGGTTTTGGGGAGGAAATTTGGGGGATTGGCATTTAGGCTGGTGAAGTGCTGTTTTAAGTTGGTGGCAGAGAACACGGCGGCGATGGCCATCAACGCTACCGAGAGGTAAAAGGCGTCATGAATGCCAGCGGTGAACTCGGCGCCAATGTGTGCGCTGAGCTTTGCAGTTCCAACAAAAATAGCGAATGCCTGGTTTTTCGAGATCGTACCTGACGCCACGACGATGGCAGCGGCGAAGGAAAAGACCATTCCAATGTTGGCAAAAGTCCGAAGCATCCCTGAAGCGATACCAAAGCTACCAGCAGGTGCGGCCTTCATCACGGCGGCATTGTTGGCCGGATAGAAGCCACCTGAGCCTATCGCCCCAATCACGTAAGCGCCCGAAAGTATCCAGATCGCTGAACCGGTCCCCAACTGCGCATAGATCACCAAGGCCAGCATCTGCACGAGTAATCCAATCGTCGCTGGCCAGACTGCGCCGTAGCGGTCAGCTAACCGACCACCAATGGGACCGACTACCCCACCAACCACGTACCCCGGAAGCAGCAGGAGAGACGCGTGCAGCGGAGTGTATCCCCTCACCCCCTGTAGATACATGAGCAAAAGGTAGAGAACTGAAAAGCTTGCGAGCCCTTGAAAGAGCGCCGCCAGCAGCGTGGGTGACATCGTCGGCACCCTAAACAGGGACAGATTGAGCATCGGTTCTTTCTGATGTACTTCCACAAAGGCGAAAACCCCCAGAAGAAGAAGCCCAGCTACCACGAACGCAATGATCGACGCATTCAACGATTCGCTCGTCAGCTTCGTGAGTCCCCAGAGGATACCGAAGAGACCCAATCCAAGAGTCACCGTGCCTAGATAGTCGAGTCGACGCTTTTCCCGCTCTCCATGGTCATGGAGCACCTTGACCGCAATGGCCAAAGCCACTAGCCCAATCGGCACGTTAATCCAAAAGATCCATCTCCATGAGAAGTAGGTGACAATCAGACCACCGAGCAGGACTCCGAGGACGGCCCCGATATTCCAACCGATCGCGTTATATCCATAGGCTCTCCCCCGTTGCTCCGGAGGGAAGGTATCGGCGATCACCGCACCAGAATTCGCAGCCACCAAAGCACCTCCCACTCCCTGGAGCAGTCGGAAGCCGATGATGGAAGCCTCATTCCAAGCAAGTGCACAGAGTAAGGATCCGACGATAAAGACAAAAAACCCTAGCTCATACATCCGGACCCGCCCAAACATGTCACCGAGACGCCCGAGCTGTGTGGCGAGCAAGGTGATGACCAAGAGGTAACCGATGATCACCCAGATAATGGAGGCAAGGCCGACGTGCAAACTCCGTTGGATCTCAGGGAGCGCCAGGACAACGATCGTGGTATCGACCGCTGTAATCAGTACGCCAATGACGATCACCAAAAGCGCAAGTCCGCTCCGTGTGTCCCTTGCTCTCATCTCCTCAGCCATGCCACGTTCCTCTCTGGTGAATCGACCGTCTTCGCTGACCGGGACAGCGGTATATCAGGATCCTACAACCGAAAGCACACCTCATTCCTTCCCCCCAATAACGAGATGCAGCCTCTCGACGCGTCCGCGCACCAGAGGCGACAACTCCGGAATCCGTGGTGCGTAACCTCCCTCAGCACTCGCCAAAGACACCAGTACGTCAACCGAGACACGAGTAATCAGGAAAATTCTCACGCACCGGGAATAGGGAAGTATTGCAAACAGTTCGCAACTAATGTTGAACTGTCACCCATGATCATCAAAGATGAGCTACCAGAAAGTGAAGGCATGAGCGACCAGCTAACCCCCTCGGACTCACACCCCCAAGCGTCACCGCGCAAGATGCGTCAGGTCTTCGGACTCTTTGACCTCTTTCCGCTCTCCATCTCTAGTATTGGACCCGTCTTCTCCGTGGCGGCCACAGGAGGCGTCATGGCAGCGGATGCCGGATGGTGGGCCCTACCAGCCATCGCCATCCTGGCTATCCCCTTCGTCGTCTCATCCTTCGTCTTTCGGTTGCTCAATCGCCACTTCCCAAACTCCGGTGCCTCCTATCACTGGTCCTCACGAGTGATGGGTCGCAGGGTCTCCCAGTACCAAGCCTGGATCCTCATCCTTGCCTATTTCTTCTCCATTCCTCCGATAGCGATTCCGGCAGCGACGTACACCCTCGCACTCGTAGCTCCCCACTATCACCCGAGCAACATCGTGACCATCCTGGTAACCATCTTCTGGATCATGTTTGCGGCCGTCCCCCTGCTCCTCGGTTCAAAGCCAACCGCGCAGATCACTAAGGCGTTCTTTGTGCTTGAGATGATATCACTTCTCGGCTTCGGAATTCTCGGGCTCGCTCGCTTACACGCCACCTCGGTGGGCATCCATTTTGGCGCCATTCCAGTCGGCGGCATGCTGGTCGTAGCGGTAGTCGCCGCGACTGTACTCGACGGATGGGAGATCGACTCCTATGCCGCAGAAGAGTCGGAGAAGCCTCGCAAGGATCCTGGTATCAGCGGCGTAATCGGTGCGTTCCTAGCACTGGTGTTCTATGCGATCCTCTACCCCTTGATGTTCTCTGAAACACCGATGAAGATGTTGGCAGCGCCGAATGACTCGGACCCTCTTGCGCTCTGGGCGCAACGCGTGCTCCCATCGGCGCACTGGGTGATCCTCGTCCCCATCCTCGCCTCAACAGCGGGCGGCCTTTGGCTCACCACCTACATCCTGACGCGAGCCCTCTACTCCATGGGGCGTGAGCAATTGATTCCGCAGGCGTTTGGCAAGTTGAGTAAGCGCCACGTACCGCATATCGCTACCGTTGCAGTACTGGGCTTGACCTTGGTCGTCGTCGCAGTACAACTGTTTGTCTCCTCGTTGGGTAGCTTCTTCAACTTGGTGCTCTCGGCGGCTGGGTTCTTCCTCCTGGCCGAATTCTTCTTTGACATCATGACGGCAATTATTTTTCTCACCGTCGGGCATAAAAAACTACCCGATGTCCAGTTCCAACCGCACCAACATCGTTGGCTCCTCATCGGCGCCATCTTCTCAGGTACCGTCATGGGTGCGCTCCTCGTGGCCTTCTTTATCTACGGACCAAAAGCGATTGGAGCAGGCATTGACCAAACGCTCGTAGTGCTGCTCCTCGCTGGTGTCGTCTTCGTGCTCGTTACCTTGCGTCGCGTCAAAGGTGCCTACGTCTTCCACGGCGACGACGCACCTCCGATCCCAGCTACCACCCGTGAGCAATAACTGGATCTAACCCCGTGCAAGAATGTCAAGCAGCACACGCGTGGGCAAACCCAACGACCATGACGCGAGACGTTAGTGCACCTGGTTCGCATCGGTCAAGGGGATGCGTGACCTACCGACGTCGGACTGTCACGAACCCCTCGGGGATCGACGCCACGGCTATCGCGGTGACCGCAATCCAAGGGTGGAGAACATCTCCACGATCCATAGCTCGTCCACCGCAATCCACTCGAGCACAGCACCCTACTGGCTACGGTGGAAGACCCAATGATCCTATTGAACTACCCAGCATCGAAGAGCTGGAGAGGACGTAGACGTCAAACGCTTGGCCCCCGTCGCGGGAGGAGCGCCGATGAGACCAGACCGAGGGAGACCGTCTGATGACGCAAGAGTGGGCAACCAGTGCTTCTGCACGAGCAAGGAAGCGCTCGTTCGCCGAGCTACAGCGTCAGTGGCCAACTACGCTGGGAGAGATGAGTGCAACATCCCTGGTCGCTCAGCGACGGAAAGAAGGTACTCGTCTCCTCCTCGCCGACGGCACTGACGGTCTACCGCTCGCACCTCTACGCGTTCGGTGGCTGCGGATCCTCGCTCCACCACGAACCTGTCTTGGCCCTACACCCTCTACCGTGAAGTCGTGACTATTCTCGTTGATGCCGCTACTATCACTGTGACGCGCTCTGATCGAGTGCTCTTTGCCGATCTGTCGATCACCGTCTCCGACGGAGACCGTCTGGGTGTAGTAGGCATCAATGGAACTGGAAAATCCACGCTCTTACGAGTCCTTGCGGGGGAGCAGACCCCGGAGGCCGGTGAAGTACGCAGAGGCAAGGGGGTGCGCATCTCCCTCCTCGATCAGGAGGATAACCTACCCGATGTCACGGTGCGAGAGGTGGTTGGAGCTGGATGGGAGGGTGAGGCAGTGCTCGATCGTCTCGATATGATCAACGCCATCGATCGCAACATCTCCGGCCTCTCCGGAGGACAGAAAAAACGGGTTGCTCTCGCCCGCGCCCTCTGCCGACCTGGAGATCTCTTGATCTTGGACGAGCCAACGAATCACCTTGATTTGGCGGCCATCACGTGGTTAGAGACGTGGCTTTCTCGATTTTCCGGTGGGGTCATTTTGGTCAGTCATGATCGCTATCTGCTCGATCGAGTCACCAACCGCATGCTCGAGTTGGATCGAGGAAAAGCCTACGTACACAATGGTGGTTACGCTGGCTACCTCGCGGCTGGAGCTCAACGCGACGCCCAGGCGGAGGCGGCCGACGCGGTGCGCCGGAACCTCGCGCGCCATGAACTGGCATGGTTACGGCGCGGTGCTAAGGCGCGAACCCGTAAGCCGCAGGCCAGGATCGATGCCGCACGACAGCTGATCGATACTCTTCCCCCACAAGCTGCTCGCCCTGGTGACATCGATCTCACCTTTGGTACACCTCGCTTAGGCAACAAAGTGCTCGAGGTCGTGGCTGCTAGCTATCAATACCCCAATGATCAATCCCCGACCCTTAGCGACGTCACGATGAGTCTTGCCCCACGGGAGCGCCTCGGCATCGTCGGATCGAACGGCGCGGGAAAGACAACTCTCCTCGAGATGCTCGCCGGGCTGCGTCACCCTACGCAAGGACGGATTGAAGTCGGCACCACCGTACGCATTGGCTACTACGCCCAACAAGGTCCCGATCTCGATCCGAACGCGCGGGTGCGTGATGTCGTCGCCGGCCCACATCGAGTGCCTGGAGACCCAGCAGATATTCACCTCATGGAGCGGTTCTGGTTCACTGGTGAACTCCCCTGGGCAACCGTCGGCACACTTTCGGGGGGTGAGCGTCGCCGTCTACAGCTCCTCACTGTCCTCGCAACCCGTCCGAACGTTCTGCTTCTTGACGAGCCTACGAACGATCTCGATCTCGACACACTGCGGGCGCTCGAAGACTACCTCGAAGACTGGCCCGGGGCGCTCGTCGCCGTGAGTCACGATCGCATCTTCCTCGACCGAGTGACCGACCGTATTGTGGCCTGCTTGCCAGGACGAGTCAGCGAAGTTCCTGGCGGACTCACGGCCTGGATCGCTGAGACGTCACTACGCTATACTCG
This sequence comes from Ferrimicrobium sp., assembly GCF_027319265.1. Lineage (NCBI taxonomy): Bacteria > Bacillati > Actinomycetota > Acidimicrobiia > Acidimicrobiales > Acidimicrobiaceae > Ferrimicrobium > Ferrimicrobium sp. Next base: position 5,460 of record NZ_DAHVNP010000008.1, read on the forward strand.
CGGAACTAGCGACAACGCCTCCCAACGTGGGCGAGCTAGCGAGGCAACACCACCACCACGCTCCGCTGTTACATCGAGGAAGTCTCCGAGCACCATCCGTTTTCAACTGCGGAAACTGGAATCGCTCATCGAACGCCTCGCCCGAGAACGAGATCAACTCACCCTCGCCTTCCAAGAGCAGACCGATCACGAAGTACTCGCAAAGCTCGGTACCGATCTCGCTCGTTGTCAATCCGAGCTCGACGACGCTGAGGATCAATGGCTCGCCCTTACTGCCGAATACGATGAGGACTGAGCGCCCCACCGACCATCACCCATCGGATGTACACGCGATGACCACTGCAGCCGTTCTGTGCACGATTGCTTACGCGAGACGGGCGCGCAGTTGTTGGTACTGGGACGCAGACAGTCCAAAACCCTCACTCGATGAAGGAACGTAGCCTGCCTGGAGCGCCCATGCGTGAGTATCGGTGATCGTCGCTTCGAGTGATCTAGGTTTGAGCCCAGCCCGATACGCACGATCAGGAACGGCGGCACTTCTCCACCGCTCGGGGCTGAGACCCTCCCACAGTGGAAAGGCCTGCTCGGTAACCCCAACCTCGTTGAGGAGTGCGGGCTCAACCCATAGAAACTCAACCCCGCCCTCTGGGACGATGGTGTCACGTACACTCGTCAAGAAGCCCGCAAAGTCCAAGGGGGCCAAGGGGCTCACCGTATGATAAACCCCAGCGGTCTGCGTGTGAACCAGCGTCACCATGAACTCCGCCAAATCACGAACATCGATCACTTGAAACGGGTTATCCATCGGTCCTGGAACCAAGAGAGTGCCACCTCTTGCGATCGTCTCCACCCACCAGGTGAAACGATACGTTGGGTCATAGGGGCCGACCACATAGGTTGGTCGCACGAAAGTGAGGGGTGCCTCAGGAAAGCTCTCTTTCGCCACTCGCTCACAGAGTGCCTTGAGTCCTCCATAGGTGGACGCTGTCACCTCCTCGACATCTGGATCGACCAAGTCGCCCAACGGCGTATCCTCGGTGTACCCAGGTGCCACCGGGCCAGCATAGGCAGCAATCGATGAGACCTGTAGATAGGTACCGCCACGCGTACCCAACGCAGCGCCGAGCGCACGCACCTGTCGCGGGAAATAGGCCGAAGTGTCGATGGTAGCATCCCACTCACCCACAGCAAGGCCTCCCAGGTCACTATTCCGATCCCCGCGAATGTGTGTTACCTCTGGAAACAGTTCAGGGTTCGTCTTTCCACGGTGGAAAAGCGTGACCTCATCGCCTCTTCGTAACAGTTCCTCGGTTACGTGCCTTCCAATAAACTGCGTTCCACCGATCACAAGTATTCTCATGCTCTGATCCTAGTGAACAGTGGGTCTAGCGAACCATTAACCCACCGGCTCGAACAACGTGAAACCTTGGCCGAGACAGCAATCGCTGATCCCTATCTGCGGCACAAGACCTTACCCACGGGGCGAGCAAGGAACCCACGGGTCGATGAGTGCCCCCGGCAGGATTCGAACCTGCGCACATGGTTTAGGAAACCACTGCTCTATCCCCTGAGCTACGGGGGCATGGCCACCTAGCCTAGTCTAACGAATGTGTCGCGACGTTATTTGCGTGGCCACCACCAACCGTCCTCCTCAGCGGGAACGCCACCTAACGTCATGCCGTGGCGTCTTGGCCATCACGCATACCCCCTCTATCTGACCAAGCCTCTCGGCACGAATCAGCGAACAGATCTGGAAGAGTACAACGCCCTGAGATCATTGGGCTAGACGAAGACTTATGACGCTAGCGTGAAGCTACTCCATCGATGTCAGCGCGCCTCTCGTCCACCGGAGACGCTCCTTTAGCGATCGGTACCCGCACTATCGAGTTCTGCAATCTCATGCTCCACCGCGCCGATCCGGCGATCACATTCATCGAGCATCGCTCGAACTCTTCGTACGACCACCGCGAGCTGATCAAGACCGAACTCGCTACCGGCAAGTCGATCAATCACCGCCTGACTCTCATCACGCAACTCCTCAAAGCTTGCATTCACTAACGCTTGTCGGAATTCTTCGTCGCCGATATGAAACCAATCAACTTCGCTCACTCTCGAACGTCTCCCTCGCTTCTCATCGCCACCACACCGTCAGCCATGATAGCTCTCACCAACTTTTCACCACGCAACTCCGCCGCTGAGGTGAGCCACCGTCCTGCGCTATCTTGGAGTATTGCATACCCTAGGCGCAGTTGGCTCAGTGGATCACGATGATCCAGCATGGCATGCCGCTCGCTCATACCACGAACCTCGGCATCAAGATGCTGGTGCACTGCTCGCACAACAGCTACCGGATTCAATAGACGCGGGCGCTCATGAGCCAGGCGAAGCTGCAGGGCTGAACGTAGGCCCTGTGTCGCATGTCTTGTCTCCTCCAGCTCCCGGCGGCAACGCCCTTCAGCAAGCCGATGCAGTAGTGCCAACTCCTCGGCCTGGCTGACCCGAAGTTGGGTCAGTCCCGCATGACAAGATCCAATCACTCGCGAAGCCATCGTCTGACGGCGTGACGCTTCCTCACGCAATCGGGCACCGACCAGCTCGATTGTTCGTTCAACAAGTTCTCCCATATCCGATAGATATCGCTCGACCCTTTCCACCAGCGCGGTGGCCACGCTTTGAGGGACATCAAGCGCTCGGTGCGCCACTTCGTTGACCAAGACTTCATCGGCCGCATGGCCGATGGCACACCAGACCGGAGTCACCGCACTGACCACTGCGCGAACCACCAGCTCGGTATTGAATAGCGCGAGCTCACTCTCCGCGCCGCCTCCCCGAAGAAGGACAATCAGATCGTTGTCCTCAGTATCAGCTCGTCGTATCATCGCCGCCATTTCGTCAGCGGCTTGCGTACCAGTCACCCGCGTTGGATAGAGCCGCCAAGAGAAGTGAAAGCCGCTTCGCGCGAGGACCCGGGTGAAATCGTGCTGCACCGTGCCTGCCTCGGAGGTGACGATACCAATCGCTAACGGCACGGCGGCGAGTTCACGCCCCTTGTTGAGCTCGAAAATACCCTCCTCGATGAGGGCAGATCGCAGTCGCTCCACGTCGAGCCTTCCAAGCCGCTTCATCTCATCGTAATCGAGTTGTTCGACCACGAAACTGACCCGGCCAGCAGGACGATAGGTACTCAAACGACCGATAGCGACCACTTCCACATCGCTCTCGAGCTCACCCAATCCACGATTTTTGAGTTCTTGTCGAATCCGGCCGAGATCGTTGGCAAAAATAACCGTATTGATTTTCGCCGCCATTGTGCCAATAGTATGATCAGTCAGCGCACAGTAGAGATGACGGCGCAACGAAACATCCTGCAACGTCCCTTTTAGCCGGAAGCGGCTCGTCATCAGTGGTTCAAGGCTTCCTTCAATCATCTCCCAGAGATTCGCGACTGAAAAAACAGGGACCGGTTCGAGACTCACGCCTCTTGAGCTTAGCGCCCTCCGTGCACCACCGACGGGCGACCAGCTGACAGCCTGCAAGCACTCAACCGATCAGGTCGACGTGCCGATAGTGAGGGGCTCCATAGCGAGCCAGCGAGGTCAGACGGCGGCCAGAGCCGACGGCAAAATCAAAGCGAAGAAACGACGCTAATCCGAGTTGGAGCTCGCTCGGCGCAATGCTCATCGCTTGGGAACTGAGCATGAGCCGGGCGAGGCGACCAAGTGAAGGTGCATGCCCGCACAACACGAACGAACCAGCTGCCGCATGGGCAAGATCTGCAAGTTCGGCGAGCTCCTCGTCAGAGGCACGCTCTACGAGCCGCGAATCCTCTTCGCACGCCACCCCAAAGCGTTCACCCAGAGGAGCAACCGTCGCTTCACACCGTAGTGCAGGGCTAGTGATAATGCGAAGCGGCATATCATGGGCAAGCACCTCAGTCAGGACACTCGCCAACACGATGGCTTGCTCCATTCCCTCACGATCGAGTGTTCGCGCCAGATCGCCACCATCTCCGGCGCTTGTACGCGCCTTCGCATGCCTCAGGAGAACTGCTGCCATTGAAACCTCCCTGTCCGTGAGCCGCTACGCATGTGCACTGCGTCCGTCCTTAGCCAATGCAAACCCTCGTCAATGTGCCCGGCAGCTGCTACCAACTCACGCCGCATGCACCAATCCGAGTCTATGCTAGCGCAAGTGTGCATCCAAACCTGGGCTCAGTGACGCCGTGGGGCTAGTCACAATTGTCATGCCAAGCATGCGCGAGAACCTCCTTCCCTCGCCCAGCCATCGAACGGAGATAGCATGCCCTACTCACACAACGGCTGATATCACGGCTGATATCACGGCTGATATCATGGCAGCTGTCGCGGCGTACCTGCGACACGACATAGACCTATAAGGAGACAACCGCCAAGAAGGTCCAGGTCTCGGTAAAACATATGAATTGGTGCTCGTACCCAGACGCAGCGTGAGCATTAGTCCGTTATTCTCATTCTTGCATGGGTGGCGATGAGATGATAGGTGGACATACCGGCGCTGTGACCACGTCGTGGGCCCGTCTGCAGCAACTGTATTGGCGAGTCACGCTAGTGCTCATCCCGTCGATGATTCCCGCGCTCTATTTCGGAGCTTGGGCACTGCGGCTTGCTGTCGTGACTTTTGGTCTCTCACTGGTCATCCTCTTTCTGCTTCGCCATCGAATTCCTCGTGCAGCCATCCTCATCCATGTGGGCATCAATTACTTCACAGCCCTTGCACAGCTCGTCCTACCAGCCACTGCAGTGATAACCGTACTGACGCCATCCGAATGGCGACCGGCATTGACGATCTTTGCAACCGTCGGTATTTTTGCGCTTGGCGTCTATGGTGGCCCGATCATTGCCAGCATCGCTTTGGGCGCAAGCCTCGCAGTATTGTCCAGCCATTTGATCCCCAACATACCAACTCTCATTGCTCTAGCCCTTGGAGCTGCCGCCGGAACTGCGATCCGTGTGGTGATCGCAGAGTTGATTCGGTCACATGACCAGTGGAGCCGCCATGCCATGACCGATCCACTCACCGGACTTGGCAACCGACGTGCGATGGAGCAGGGGTACCTCGCCTTCCAAACCACTGCCAGGAAGCGGGGTTTGACGATGTTTCTCTCACTGTGGGATCTGGACAACCTAAAGCAGATCAACGACACGCACGGTCATGTCCAGGGAGACGATACGCTCCTAGCCTTTGCTGATGTCCTCCGCGGAGCCCTGAAGAAGGAGGATTCGGTCTATCGAATCGGTGGTGATGAGTTCTGTTGTCTTCACTTGGGTCTCCAAGATGGAGCCTCAATCATCGACCGTGTTCGACAAGTCTCTCCCGCCGTCTCCGTGGGCCTAGTAGAGTGCCACAACCTTCCACTCGGCGATGCACTACAACAAGTAGACAAACTGATGTACGAGGACAAGCGGCGCAGACGTGGTGGGCTCGGAGGCTGTTTACCGCCGCCAGCCTAGCCGCACTCGATAGGCAACTACCAGGTACTGCTTTCAGCCTGACCGCGACTCAACTACCCCATTGTGCATGTGACGCGAGCCATCCTTCAGGGGAGTGCCTTCGAGCATCACAAGCGATGAGCTACGCGAGTGCAGCCAAGTCCATCTGCTATGTTCCAGCCAAGTCCACCCGCAATCAGATCCGAGGCCCTAACGATGACGCTTCTTCAACAAGCGCAACGAGTATTCAATGTCACAGCAAGCCGCGAGCTCGCTCGCCACACGTTGGCTGCGCTCGTAGCTATCCATAGCCGATAGCTCTCGCACCTCGTCTACTCTCGTTATCAAGGGGGTGTTGCCGATGACGACCACAATTGCCGATCTCACACGACCCGAGTTCGAGGAACGTATTCGTAATCGGGTTCTCGTCATCCCGATTGGCTCCATCGAACAGCACGGTCCCCATCTTCCCATCGGAACTGACTCACACATCACCACAGCACTCATCGAGGAGCTTTGTCGTCTTCGGGGAGACCGACTCCTCCTTGCACCGCCACTACCGTTCGCAGCATCGGACGAACACTCGTCTTTCCAAGGGACCTTCTCGATGGGCACCAATCTCCTCGCTTCCTTGCTGAAGGTGCTCACAACGAATGACCCTATCCAATCCCGAACACTATTCGTAAGTGCCCACGGAGGTAACTTACCAGCATTCTTGACAGCGAGCCAACCCTTCTGGATACCAAGAACCCATGTACTGGTGGAGGCGGCCGCTCAGTGGGAACTACCCGCCGACGCCAGGGGGATCTGGGAGCCAGACGCCCATGCCGGTCGCACGGAGACCTCCGTCATGCTCGCACTGCGTCCAGATCTCGTGCATCTCAACCAAGCAGTGCACGGGTACAATGGCTCCCTCTCGTCGGTAGGATCTATCTTGGCGAGCGATGGTATCCGCGGGGTAAGTTCGAGCGGCGTCCTCGGTGATCCGGCCGGCGCGAACCGCGAAGAAGGTCTGGCGATCCTAGCCGCTTTGGCCGCTGACCTCGTCCGAACCTTCGATCAGGTAAGCCAGTGATCGGAACCCTCAGCGATCAAGGGCGTCCACTCGCCATCGTCACCGGCGGCGCACGTGGGATCGGACTAGCGACGGTGCAGGCACTGGCCTCCTCAGGCTTTTATGTCGTTGCGGTTGACGCTCCAAGAACATCGAGCATGCCTTACCCCCTCTCGTCCTTGCACGATCTTGAGGCCATCAAGCGAGAGCACATCCAACCAGAACCCTGCGATGTACGCGAATCAGCCCAACTCACAGCCCTTGTTGAGCGATTGGCACGCACCTTTGGTCCAGCCCAAGTCGTGGTGGCATGTGCTGGTGTCCTTGCCGGATCAACTTCATCGCTCGAGTTGGACCCAGAACAGGCCCACGAGATCTTTGCTGTCGACTATTGGGGGGTCGTCTACCTCGCCATGGCCACGATGCCATCGTTGCGGGCCACCCAGGGCGTTTTCATTGCGATCACCTCAGCTGCAGGACTACGCGGACTTCCTCAACTCGGGCACTACTGTGGAGCAAAACATGCCGTCCACGGATTCCTCGCAGCCCTCGCTCGTGAGGAGCTACCAAAAGGCGTTCATATCAATATGGTCGCCCCTGGTTCGACGGATACCGCTCTTCTTCAGGCCACCGCTGCGGTCTACAATCTGGCATCCCCAACCGAATTCCTGGCCCAACAACTCGAGCCCACACTCAACACACCCGACGACATCGCCAGCGTCGTGGCCTTCCTCGCCACTCACCCCACGAGCGGTATTAACGCCGCCACCGTCACTGTCGACCGCGGCTTTCTGGGTTGACGGCTGCCAACCCAGAACAAGGGAATCACCGAGCACGATAAGTCCGAAACCAGCTTTGCGCGCGGAATCCACCGGGTACTATCATGGCTCAACTGGACAGGGAGGACTCCCACTCCGCAAGGGAGGTCATGACAATCTGGCCCAACTCCTCTAACTGCCCCGGCTCAATGATCAGCGGCGGCGAGAAGGCGAGACCCTGACCCAACACCCGGGTGATGAGACCATTCCGGCGGACAATGCCTGCCAATCGATCAACCGCTGAGGTATCTTTGGAGCGCACCTGAGGAGCTACCTCCACGGCCGCCAGTAGACCCACACCACCGCGTACCTCGGAGATGGAGGGGAATTGCAGCGCAGGCCGCAGGCTCGCTAGTAGCGTACCCTCAAGCAGCGCACCCCGCTCCAGGATTCCCTCCTCCTCAAGTATCTGACAATTCCTCATCCCAGCCGCCGTGCAAGTGGGATGCCCACCATAGGTGGGACCATGTCGAAATACAGGAGAGTCCTTGCGAGCAAAAGGTGCGGCGACATGCTCGGCAACAACGACGCCACCAAGCGGTAAATATCCACTCGTTACCCCTTTGGCGAAGGTGATAAGGTCAGGGGAGATCTCAAAGCGCTCGACTCCAAACCAGCTCCCCAATCTTCCGAATCCGCAGATGACGGAGTCCGCGATCAAGAGCACCCCGTGTCGATCACAGATCTCCCTCAACGAGGTGAAATAACCGGGTGGAGGAGGATATACTCCGCCAGCACCGATGACTGGCTCGGCGATCACCGCCGCGACGTGCTCCTCGCCGAGGCGAACGATCTCCGCCTCAACCGCCTCAACCTCATCGTAGGGAACCCGATAGGTGTCCGGTATCAGCTCGCCAAACCCCTGGCGGTTGGCATCGATACCTCCGACCGACGTCCCAAAACCCCACGTTCCGTGATAACCATTCACCCGAGAAATAATGGCTGTTCTCTCCGGATGGCCAAGTTCAAACTGATAACGGCGTGCCAACTTAATCGCCGTCTCGACGGCATCACCCCCACCTTGCACAAAGAAAATCTGTGCATCCTTCATCGGCGCCCGCTCAGAGAGAAAAGTAGCGAGCTCCTCCGCTGGTCGATTCGAGAAGTTGCCAAAAGTCGAGTAGCCAGCAAGTTTCTTTGCCTGTGCATAGATGGCATCGGCTATCTCAGTTCGGCCGTGGCCAATGTTGGCGTACCAAAGTGCTGCAGTACCATCAAGGTAGCGTCTTCCAGCCTCGTCATAGACGTAGACGCCTTCACCATGATCAAAGATGACCGGGTCATGACTCGCCTGATAAAGTTGTCCAAAAGGATGCCAGTAGTTGCTCATAGGTTCTCCTCGCGTCGCTAGCGTGTGGCCAGATGCTTAGGAGTCTAGAACTCCTCCGAGCTGGACCCGGTTTCGCCCCCGCGCCTTAGCGTCGTAGAGAGCGGAGTCCGCCATACGCAGCAGCTCCTCGATGAGCCCCCTGGGGGAGAATCGACGCACTGTGGGAGAGGCTACCGCCACACCAATCGAGGCGGTGATCGCATCCTCCGTATTGGGCACCGAGACCGACGCGAGCACCATCCGGAGGGACTCAGCGAGGCTCAGTGCCTGAACCTGGTCAACGCCAGTCAAGAAGACGACAAACTCCTCGCCGCCAAATCGCGCGACGACATCTTGCGTGCGTAGCCGATTTTGAATATTGAGCGCAGCCTCCTTGATGACGAGGTCACCGATCGAATGCCCGAAGCGATCGTTGACCACTTTGAAGTGGTCAAGGTCAATGAACATGGCTGCCATCTCAAAACCGCCACCGCGAGCATTGACCACGAGTCGCTCAGCGAGCGACCAAAAGCTCCTACGGTTCATCAATCCCGTTAGTGGATCAGTCTCTGCAAGCTCTCGCAAGAGATCGTACTGCATCATCTGTGACACGGCAATACCTGCCTGGTCCGCAAAGAACTCCAGGGCCTGAACCTGTTCAAGGTCTGGGAACCGTCCATCGCCTGGCTCGTCGGCCGAAATCACCCCCAGGAGTTGCCCAGATTCGATGATAGGAATCGTCAGTGAGTCTCTAGGATCCCAAAGATCGCCTCCCTCCTCCACATGCGGCCGATCAGGTATCGAGAGTTGGCGACCTAGTTGATCGGGCAATGGATACTTGCGGTGATCGAAGAGGTAGGATCGTGACAGCCGCATTTGCGGTTGCATAATCTCGGCAAAGCGGCTGAGTTCGATCGGACCGCTCTCATTGAGTCGCGCTCGCTCATCCTGTTCGATCCCAGAGGTCACCCGCAGCTCTAGGTTGTCGTCACTGCGCAGATAGATGGCCGAACGGCGAAAACCACCAGCCGAGGTGACTGCGTCCGCTGTCGTCTGCAAAATCTCCTCCAGTTGACCCGCACGCTGAACATCATTACTCGCGCGGAAGAGCTCACTCAACCGCTCTCGTTGTGCAGTCAGAATCCGCAGCTGCGCATCCGCGTAGCTGCGATTCTCGTGTAGTTGAATGGCGAGCGAAGCAAAGTGCGCTAGCGTCGCGATAAGAATAGAACGCTCCAGCGTTGGCACTCTCCCATCGAGTGGATCATCAGGGAAGACCACACCAAAAATCTCAGCAGGCGGCCGGTAGAGTGGAGCGATCAACAGCGAACGCGACTGCCACTGACCGCCGGGCACCGATGGCTCCGTTGCGACCACCGAGCCACGCTCCACTAACGTCTCAAGTAACGGCTCCGAACCTTCCACCCAGTAGATCTCACCGATCCGGTGTGCCACCCCAAGAAGCTCCTCCAGCTCTCCCAGAGGCATCGAGTAGTCGTGAAAATCCTCCATCTTCAGGTCGCCACGGATACTTGTCATCGCCTTGATGCGAAAACGTCCGTCACCTTCGAGAATCGCGACAGAGGTGGACCCAAATCCCAGAACCTCGCAGGTCGTCTGCGTAATTTTGCGTAAGAGTTCATTACGATCGGTGGTCACGCTCAGATCCCGGGCAACACTAAGTACCTTTTGCAATCTTCTCTCGATATCTGAGAGCTCATCCGTCACTACATGCATTTTCATCAGTTCCCTCGGTGTACAATCGGGCAAAACAACACTTCGCTTGAATCAGACCACAAGCTTTCCTACACCGAGCCTCAGACACCATCGATTATGGCTCTTCATCGAGACCTACGAGTGACGTGACATTGGCATGCTGGCGATGATGGGGTAACAGAGCGTCTTCGCGAACCTCGGTATCACCTCGCTTGGTACGACGCGTGTGATCGAGGAGGCGTCGTGGCGTGGGAAGCATCACAGGATTCGTGACAGAGCGGACACAGGATGGGTCAGCCCCAGCCAACGACCTCCCGGTAAAGAACTTTGCCGCCAAACACCCGCCATGGCAACGCGCATACGCTGTACAGCTTCGACATCCCTCGGCTGGCGCCTCGGCACGAAGCTCTCGAAACAGTGGTGCATCACGCCATATGGTCATCAATCGATCATTACGCAGTGAACCAGCACGGAAATCAGGGTGAATCGTAAAAGGGCAAGCGTAGACGTCACCCACCGGATCGATCAAACAGACCACCCTACCGGCCCCGCAGAAATTGAGGCCGGGCAGGGAGGTCCCCAAAGGGTTCAGATGGAAAAAGGAGTCCGCCGTCTGGATCTCAGGGTGTCGAAGAAGATAGTCGTAGAGGAGGCGCTGTTCGCCATCATCGAGCGCCAACTCCTCATAACAATCCTGAGCTCTCCCCGATGGCCGAAGACGCGTCAGTCGAAGCTGCGCACCAAAGCGCGTCCCAAGCGCCTGGAGTGCATCGAGTTGAATGATCGAGCCCTTGGTGACCACAACGGAAAGTTTGGTACCTTGCACACCAGCTTTCGCAAGGTTCTCAAGTGCCCATATCGCACGGTCAAAGCTACCGACCCCCCGAATCGCGTCATTGACTGAAGCCGTCGCTCCGTCAACCGAGACCTGAACGTTACAGTACTGCAACTTCGCAATCCTGCGAGCAGCCTCCTGATTCAAACGAGTACCATTGGTCGAGAACTTCACACCAAGACCAACAGCATCCGCATACTCGATGATCTCAAAAAAACTCGGATGCAACATCGGTTCTCCACCGCCGATATTGAGGTAGAAGACGCCCATTGCGTGCAGATCATCTAACACATCTCGACATGCTTCAAAATCCAGCTCGCCAGGGTCAGGTCTCCCTGATGACGAAAGGCAATGTCGACATGAGAGGTTACATGCCCACGTCAACTCCCAAGTGAGACAGAGTGGAGATGATAGGCCTCCCATCAACGATTCACGGACACTGCTCACGGCACCTCAGCGTCCGTCAAGTACCGGGGCTCATCGTCCTCCTCCAAGGACTCCACGACGCCGGCCATCCGTAGTTGGAGTAGTACCTCTTCGACCTGACCCTCCGTCAAGTCAAGTGGTGCGAGTTCTATGATCGCCGACGCACGGCCAACAAGCAGCTCAGGAAGGTGTGCCGCCGTTGCCGACTGCAAGAGGATCAGTCGCTGCTCACTGCGGTGATAGGCGATCGCGCCGAATCGCTCTGGACGCACCTGCACAGACGGCGACCACCGCCACCGCAACTCGCCTAATGCATCGGACTGCACGGGTGTCTTCCCCTCCCCTGCATCGGGGTCAGTAGACGCCACAGATCCCATCGATATCGATGATCTCTACGACGATAACCGGCTCGTCCGCACCTCCATCAACTTGGGGCTCCGACTGCCTGCGGGCCAGCTCGGCCTCGGGCACTGCCGTCGACACTGCCTCAGACTCGGACGATCCGACGTTCCTCTCCTCGACCATACTTCGCTCCCCTCATCTTGGTCTCGCTGTTCCAACACACTCGCGCGAATGGATCCATTCGCATGCACAACCGCGCCTATTCAGCCCAGCTCGGCCGACTCTCTGCGCAGCGACTCAAGGACCGGGACGGTCGCCTGTATCGCGCTGCGCTGACTGTAAAACGGTAGTGCTCGTAGCCCCCCAAGCTCCTCCCCTCCCCCAGCCCTGCCAGGACCACCATGAATTCCCTGCGGCATAACCACACCGTGACCCGGATTGAGGGCTGCGGTAGCGCTGTTGAGCTGCGCAAGACGGCCGTGGAGTGATCCAAGAGCCACAGCCGTCTCAGCAAAGGCAGCATCGTCATCAGTTACTATCGTCGCTACAAGCGAACCTCGCCCCCTTCTCACCAACTCGATGCCCTCGCTCATACTTCGATATCCCATCAAAGCCACGCAAGGGCCAAAAACCTCAAGTTCGTGCACAAGCCTCGCTGAAGAGGGATCGCTGATCTGGATGAGTGCGGGTGCAACCACGGCTGCAACGTGCGGGTCGACGTCGATGAACTCCACCGAACTTGCCCCCGCGAGGAGGCTTTTACCCTCTTGCGCCAGCAACGCCGCACCTGCAATCACCGACTCCTGCTGCGCCCGCGACACCAGGGGACCCATCTCGACCTCTGGATTCCTCGCATCTCCGATCTTCAATGAACTCATTCGTGCTACGAGTCGTTCGCTGATCGATCCCAATAACTCATCGGGTACGATGACCCTACGGATCGCGGTACATTTTTGACCAGCTTTGATGGTCATCTCCGTCACCACCGCATCCACCAGGCTCTCCACCGATGCTGCACTCAGATCTTCCAGTGCGAAGATCGCATTCAAAGAGTCCGCTTCAGCGTTGAACCGAGCTCCATGCGTGATGAGATGCCGGTTCGACCGCAGCATGATCGCAGTATCTGCAGACCCGGTAAAGGCGAGGGTATCCTCCTCCTCAACCATCTCTACGAGGTCACGACCACCAGCGCTCAACAACGACAGAACACCGTCGGGGATCAAGTTCGCTTCATAGAGGTCGCGCACCATAAGATAGGCGACCAGTGCCGTTTGGGTCGCAGGCTTTGCCAGTGAGGGCATACCGGCCAACGTCGCGGTTGCTACCTTCTCGAACATGCCCCATGCAGGGAAGTTAAAGGCATTGATGCCGATGGCGATACCCTGGCGTGGGGTGAGTAGATGCGCTACCCGGTACTCCTCCGACCGCGTCATCTGTGCGAAGCCTGGCTCAATCAGCGTACGGCGATCGCCAAGCTCTTCACCGAGACCCGCATAGTAGCGAAGAACGGCGATGGCGCCATCGATGTCAAAGACGGCATCGCGCTTGTTCGCTCCCATGTTTGCGAGAACAGCGTCATAGTAAGCTGGTCGCCCCTCTCGAAGCTTTTCAGCAAAACGCGCGAGAAGCGCTCCCCGCTCACGAAACGTCATCGCCCGAAGCTCAGCCCCGCCGGTACGGCGCGCCCAAGCAAGAGGCCCTGCAACGTCTACCCCATCGGCTGAACTCGATGCAACAGGAGCACCCGTCGCGGGATCTCGGAGTACGGTACCCTCACCGCTACCATCAACCCACTGGCCACCTAACAGATGTTTGACTCGCATCATTGCCCTAACCTCCTTGATTAACCCATGCCACAACCGGTCGATGGCGAGAACCGAACCGTTGTATCAACCCAGTCTATTCAACACCATGAAAACGTTCGTAAATACGCCGTGCAACCCCAAAGAGCTGCGATTCCCGATGGTCGACTGCGACCAGCTGCAGAGCAAACGGAACCGAACCGGCACTTCCGCGTCCCTGCAACCCATCCGCACCAATGTGAATCGGCAGCGTCAGGGCGGGGAAACCTAAATAGTTAAAAGGAAGTGTCAACTGGTTGACACCGGAGACATCAAGTGGCCACCGAGAGGGAACAGGCCGCGCTAGCGTTGGGAGTGCCACCACACCTTCGCCCATGCCGAGCCCTCGAAACCAACGCTCTCGTTGCTCCTCTCGCCGCTGGCATACTTGGCGGTAATCGGCCTCACTCACGTGTGCTGCACCACGAAGACGTGCTAGCCCTCGCGGATCGAGCCGGTGGGCCTGGGACAGATAGGGGCGCAATTGCCGATAGGCCTCCCATAGAAGTACCGTATTACCGTCCTCCCAGAGATGACCGAGCTCGAGCACCGGTATGGTGCGGACGGACATATCGATGGCTGCAAGCACATCGGAGACGACCGCGTCAAAGGATGGCACCCCGCAGTGCACCTGTGCAATCCATGTCGGCGTTGGACCTTCCAACACACCACCAATACCGACAAAGCCCCGTTCAAGATCGGCGATCGTGCGGGCGAGCACGCCGACGGTGTCCAAGCTCGGGGCTAACGCAGCACACCCGGTCTCATCGATCAGACCATAGGTTGGTTTGAGACCTAGGACCCCACAGCACGCCGCCGGGATGCGTATGGATCCCCCGGTGTCGGTACCAACTCCAACCTCCGCCTCGCCAAGGGCGACAGCAACGGCTGAACCACTCGAGGAGCCCCCAGGGATCAGATCCGGGGAACAGGGGTTGCTTGGGGTACCGAACCACGGATTGACCCCATGCACGCCAAAGGCAAACTCAACAAGGTTCGCCTTACCACGAATGAAGACCCCCGTCGCACGCAGTCGGGCTACCGCCACTGCGTCCCGCATGGCTGGCAACGCTCCGGACGCGACCAGTCTAGAACCACAGGTGGTCGGCAATCCCTCAACGTCGAGCACGTCCTTCACAACGGCGTTTAACTTCCCTGCCTGATACGGCGCCACCTCACCGATCATCCACGGATTGCTCACGAAAGATCAGCCTGCTCGCTACCGACATGAGCGATAGTACCGATGGTCGTCAAATGAGTTATCGATGGGGATATGCCGCGCACGTAGGTGGCAAGGAACGCGAGCGAAGTTTTGAGCACTGCCTGCTCATAGGCGTTTGTCTGCGTGTACGCCTCAAGATGGTCTGCGCCGAGGAGTTGCAAATAGACCTTAGGAGCTGGTGCTTGGTCGTAGATCTGAGTCGAGAGAGCCGGAGCATTGACCGTATCCGCCGTGCCTTGCGCCACCATGAGTGGCATCGCGGGTGATGGGAAATATTCTCCCCCATACGGAGTAAATTCAGCCCCCGAGAGAATGATTGCCGCCTTCACCGCGGAGTCACGGCAGCAGGTGTTATCGGTGAAGGCTAACGTCGTGTCTCCACCATCACTCTGACCAGCGGCGGCGATCTCGTTCGTATTGACAAGCGCCGTCAACGGCGTCGATGGGTTCTGATTTAACAACGCGACCTCGGCGATGGCGGCTCGCATATCACCTGGCTGATTGAGCATGTCAGACTCAAAGGCATCTGATAGCTCCGCATCCGAAAGATTTACCCCATAATGAGCGATCGCCCACGCCGAGGAGAGAGGAAAGCGAGGTGCTGCTACTACGTATCCGTGACGCACCCATCCGCTGATCAGTGGCAGGTAGTTTGATGGATCTACGTCGAACCCAGCCGCGAACACGATCAAGGGGTATGGAGAGCCCGCGCTGGCGGGATTCGCGTCTACCACAGGATTCACACTCGTGGTCTTCGTGGAGGGATAGTAGATGTGCAGAAGATAGCTTCTTGTCGAACAGGCCCCGGTCGACGGCACGCAGAGAATCCGCCCATCTTCGACCACGGTCGTAGAGTACTCCCCAACACCACGGATAGGCGAGCTAATCGTCTGCGTCTCAACAGGCGGAATAGGTGTCGTCCCGGACGAACTTCCCGGTGCGGTCGTCGCGGTGGGGACACTCAATCGGGCGGGGACGGTAGAGGATCGATTGGCGACAAACAACGCGGCGATTAAGACGACAACCGCTCCAACGATGCCGACTAATAACGTAGAACGTGCAGGTTTACCTACTTGCATTTTGAACGAACGACACCCCTTCTTCTACCTGGTGGATCTGTTGGATCCGCCGCTCATGTCGTCCGCCGTCAAAAACACCGGACACGAAGGCCGCAACGATGGCAAGCGCAAGCTCATCTCCTAGCAATCGAGCACCAAGGGCCAGTACATTCGCATCGTTGTGTGACCGGGCGAGTCTGGCGGAGAGTTCGTTCCAACACAGCGCTGCCCGAACGCCGATCACCTTGTTGGCAACGATCTGCTCGCCTTGACCCGATCCCCCCAGGACTACCCCGAGGGTGGCGACTCCACTCGCTACTGCTCGACCGACCGGTTCGCAATAGAGCGGATAATCGACGCTCTCCTCCGAGTTTGTACCAAAGTCAATGACCACCGCACCCTCACCCTCGAGGTACTGGGCGATTGTACCCTTCAGCGGAAAACCAGCATGGTCACTGCCGATAGCGATCACGACACCATCGAGCGTCAGGTTCACAGATAGTTCCCTGGTGCTGGTGTTCCCTGTGGGAGCCCCCGATTGCGGAGCTCTTGCAACTGAGAGCGCGAATCCATCTGTTGTGCCATGAGCGTCGCTTGGATGCCGTGAAACAATCCCTCGAGCCATCCGACAAGCTGAGCCTGCGCGATGCGCAGTTCAGCCTCCGATGGTACCTCGCCACCGTGAAACGCCGGGGCGAAACCTCGGAGCTCCTCTGTGAGATCCTCCGACATCACACCCCCGAGTTCTGCCACCGAGGTGTCGTAGATCTCTGCGAGTCGGCTACGAGAACTCACGTCGAGAGGAGCCGATTTGACCTCCTCCAGAAGCGCCCGTATCATCGATCCAATCCGCAGTACCTTTGCCGGTGACATAATGACCTCGGAGTTCGCCTCCGGCGCCGCACTATCACCTGGCATCAGTAACTTGGGTTCCTCATGTGCATCTGCCATATTCGTCCTCCGTTCAACGGGTCGCCGACCCGAACACCCACCAAAAGCCTACCTGATAAACGTCAGTATCGGAATGATCACCTCATCGGCCGTTAAGCCTCCGTGTCGACATACCAACTGGAGTGCACCGACATCATCTGGATCATAAAAACTCACCGGGGCCGTCGGTACGATGGCAACGTCCCCCACCCGCGCCATCACCCCTTTTGAGGGCGTGCCTCCAAAGATACCAAGCCCCAAAACTTCCTCTCGCACCAACACACGAGCCACATCCCCATAGCGTTCCAAGACCATCGCCGCCACCCGTTCGGTGGCACCTTGCTGACAGTGAAGCCATCGGAAACGCCCCTCTCCCGAAAGAAGCTTCACGAGCTCCATGATGGTAGTATCGATGCGGATCGGAGGCGTGGGAACCTCAACCTGCCCGTGATCTGCCGTGATAACGAGTGCCGTTCTGGCCGGCAGTTGCTCAACGAGCATCCCAACGAGCACATCGACCATCAGCAACTCGCGTTCATAGGCCTCACCAAGCCCAAACTCATGAGCCACGGTATCGATGCCGTCATAGTACGCAAAAACGAGAGGCTCACCCTCCTCGAGTGCTCCAAGGACCTTGGCGACGATACTCGACATCGCGTGCCAATAGCGGAGTCTTCCGCCACGAAGATGGACCTGGGTGAAGCCGGTCTTGGCAAAAAGGTACTTCGTTACCACCGTCGGGGTTTCGCCACAAAACGGCGGCACCGGCTGAAAGTCCATGGGGATCGGCGGGGTGATCTCACGGTCAGAGGAACTCCATCGCAACGTGTTTAAGATGGCGTGCGATCCCAACCGAACCCGGTACCCCAGCACCCCGTGCTCGGCTGGCGTTGCGCCAGTCGTCAAGGAAGTGAGCGCGGTAGCCGTGGTCGTCGGCCCCACCGAGTACCCTCGACGCAGCACCCCACTCGCCAGGATCGGAAGCGACGCTAGTCGCGGCAGAAGCTGAAAATAACCCAAGCCATCAAGAGCGAGGACAACGACCCGTTCTACGTTGTCCACTCGAGTTCCCAGAAACACCTCAGCTGCCCCTTTTCGACCGCGAACGATATCTACCACCGACGGCATGAGCGTCGCCAGGCCAGGGGCTGTATAGTCTGGTAGGACGAAGGAGTCGTTCGGGGTGATCTCATCCAGTTGTATGATGCCCATCGATCCTCTTTCCTCCTCCAGGCTAGCCCACCTTAGCACATGCCGGGTCAAGCCAGAGACTCACAGGACCGGCTACGATAGTGATCAGTGAAGGTTTCAACTCGTGGAGACTACGCATCAAGGGCGCTTTTATCGCTAGCCCTACGCCAGGGTCCTGAGAAACCCACCTCGGTTGCTGAACTGTCACGCCGTACCGGCCTACCCCAGCCCTACTTGGAGCAGATCCTCTTGACTCTAAAGGGTGCGGGACTCGTCACCTCACGGAGAGGGGCCAGCGGAGGCTATGTGCTCTCCAGGGACCCCACACAGATCACTTTGGCACAGATCATCTCCGCGGTCGACGGTCCCCTGACCCTGGGCAACTTCGGCGCCCCTCATGAAAACGGGGCTTGCGCACACGAGGGCCAATGCGTGCTTCGCGACGTTTGGGCTGAGGTTGGGCATCACATGCGTGAACACTTACGCTCGTACACCCTGGCCGATATGGTCGCCCGGGCGCGTGGAATGGCCCCAGACGAACAGCAGGTCATAGGCGGATGACACCCGAAAGCCACTACCCGGCTAGCTGGGAATCGGACACGATCCTCTCGGACGGAAGAACGGTTCACCTGCGCCCAATCCGTCCTAGTGACGCCCAGGGGATCACCGAGTTGCATGCGCGACTCTCGCCTGCGACGGTCTATTACCGTTTCTTTACCCCGATGCCGCACTTGAGCGAGCCCATGCTCAATCGCTTTGTCAATGTCGATTATCAAGACCGCATGGCATTTGTCGCTGACTACCGCGGTCGCCTCATCGCGGTGGCTCGCTACGACCGAATCCCTGGCAACCCGGTGGCCGAAGTCGCGTTCCTCGTGGACGATGCCCATCAAGGACGTGGGCTCGGCTCCATCATGCTCGAGCAGTTGGCTGCCTTTGCCAAGACGAATGGCATCACTCGCTTCGTCGCCGACACACTCGCCGACAACACGAGAATGCTCAAAGTGTTTCGTGACGCCGGCTACCAGCTGATACGGCACACCGAAGAGGGTGTCGTCCAAGTTCGTTTCGATCTCACCCCCACACAACAGTCTCGGAATGCCATGGCGGCTCGAGAACATCGCGCGACGGCACGATCGATCGAGACGATATTACGACCGAACTCGGTAGCTATCGTCGGTGCAAGCAGAGTCGCTGGGAGCGTTGGCGACCTCATCTTCGCCAATCTCCTTGATGGCAATTTTTCTGGAACTATCTACCCAGTCAACAGTGAAGCCACCGCCATCCGTGGCGTTCGCTGTTACCCGAACCTTGCTTCCCTTCCCGAACCGGTCGACCTCGTCATCATCGCCGTCAATGTTGCTGAGGTCCTCAAAGTCATCGAGGATGCGATCACTACCCAAGCCAAGGGGGTGGTGATCATCTCCGCTGGATTTTCCGACACCTCCAGGGAAGGGGCAGAGGTCGAACGTCAATTAGTAGCGCTTGCACGACGCAATGGCATCCGCGTGGTCGGCCCTAACTCGATGGGAATCGCCACGCCCCCACTCGGCCTCCAGGCCACCTTGGCACCCATCAGGATCCATCAGGGAGGTGCCGGTGTCCATGCGCAGTCCGGGCCACTCTCGTTGGCGATCCTCGCGGAACTGCAACGAGCCGATATCGGAGTCTCAGGGTTTGTCAGTTCCGGCAATAAGGCGGATATCTCCGGTAACGATCTGCTCTCGTTCTGGGAGGACGACCCCCTCACGAGTGTTGTCCTCCTCTACATGGAGGGCTTTGGTAATCCACGAAGCTTCGCCCGAATTGCGCGACGAGTCTCCCTTGCTAAACCGGTGCTTGCAGTCAAGTCCCGTCGTCGAAGAGAAGGGCAGATACCCTTAGCTTTTGGCGAATTAGATGATGACGCCGCCGTCGAGGCCCTTATGCGACAGACCGGCGTCATCCGTTTGGACACGCTTGAACAACTCATACAGTTGACGCGGGCCTTCCTGGATCAACCGATACCCAACGGCAACCGAGTCGCAATCCTGACGAACACCGGCGGCACCGGACCGCTCGTTGCCGATGCCCTCACGCCTGCCGGCTTGGAACTTGCGACGTTTTCAAGCGCTGCTCCAACGGTCGGTACCAAGAACCCCATCGAACTCGCACCATCGGCAACGCCCGCAGACTGGGGGCATCATTTGGCGGCGGTCCTCGCTGATACCGGCGTCGACGCCGCCATCGTCTGCTACATTCCCACCGTCGTTGGTTCGAACGACGACCCTCGAACCTTAGCGCCACCAACTGAACGTGGTCTGAGCGGCAATCCCAACCCAGCAGTGAACGCGGCGGCAAGTGTCGCTGATGCCATCGCCCGAGCCGCTGCAGAGGAGGCGGCCAAGCCGGTCCTGGCTAACTTCCTCGCACTACCGGGTGTGCCAGCAGCGCTCTCGAGCCACGGCAACACCATCCCCTCCTACTCGTTCCCTGAGAGCGCCGCCATTGCCCTCGGCAGAATGGCTGACTACTCTCGTTGGAGACTTCGACCGAGCGGAGAGCCGATCACCACAGAACCACTAGTCGTTCCTGACGAGTTGCTGTCTACCCTAGCCGCTGGGTCGGCCCTCCTCGACGGCGATCCAGCGCGCATAGCCGCCGGGCAATTCGGCATACCAATCGATCCGCCCACCGGTGCACGTCGTGAAGAGCTGGAGGGTCGCACTGCTCTGTTACGCATCGAGCTGATCCACGATAACCGCTTCGGACCCTTTCTCCGTGGCAGCCTTTCCGGAGTTGCTTTCGACCTCTTCGGAGCCGCCTCGCTACGCGCGCTGCCCCAAACAGAACAAGACATTGAAGAGTTCATCAATTCGATACCGGGCATCACCATCACCGACGGTTACGCAAAGCTTCCGAAGATGGATCGAAGTCCCCTCTTCGCGATCACGAAAACCCTCGTCGCCATCGCGGATCAGTTCTACCCCGTCCACGCGCTTTTGCTCGACCCGATCTCGCTCACGACCAAGGGTGTCTACGTGCGTGGTGCACGAATGTTGGTGCGAGATTCCCTGCTTGAACCACAGATGGTCACACGAAGCCTACGTGCACCCGGTGCACTACACTAAGAGCCAAAAGACGCACCCACAGATCGAGTACACCAGGGCCCACCTATGTACATCGCTGCTGGACTTTCCCACCGTTGGTGGGTGCTGGACCTAGCTTGATCCAGCAGCACCGATCCGAGCGCTGTTCACCGGTGGCAGCATCGTCATGGACGGCCAGCCCACTCGACCCCACGCAGAACGATCTAAACCGAAAGCATCTCCTCGATACCTGCGACGAGCAACGCATCCTCTGGCGTCACCATCGGCCGAAAGCGCCGCACCGTCGCTCCATCGCGTGACACAAGGAACTTCTCGAAGTTCCATTGCACATCTCCCGCTACGCCTTCGCCGTCCTCAACTGAGGTGAGGGTCTGGTACAGCGGATGCCGACCTTCCCCGTTGACCTCAAGCTTGGCAAACATCGGGAAATCGACACCATAGGTCGTCGAACAGAACGTAGCAATCTCCTCGGCGGAGCCAGGTTCCTGTTCACCGAACTGATTGCACGGAAATCCGAGAACGGTAAACCCTTGATCCGCATACTTATTGTGCAGCGCCACAAGTCCCTCATACTGCGGTGTTAAACCACAACGCGATGCCACATTCACCACCAGCAAAACATCACCCCGGCGCTCACCAAGCGACTCTACTGAACCATCCAGACGTTCCATCTCTAGCTCGTACGGAAACAACATGACCTCCCTCGTTGGATACCCTTGTCAACTCAGTAAAGGGCGTACTTAATCCCGACAACGACCGATCACCCCGCACACTCGGGCAATCACCTGGCCCCAAACCACGTCAACCCTCAGTCGATGGTTAGCGAGCGCACCCATGACCCACGTTTTGGCGTACAACACAACATCCACTACCACCGCCACCGCAGCCACTCATCGATGTCCGAGGGATCTCCTCCTGACTGGGTACCCCTTGTCGGCTCTTCAACTCAGATTGAGCGCCGCGTACTTCACGTCGAGGTACTCGTTGATCCCTTCGAAGCCCCCCTCGCGGCCAAAGCCCGAGTGTTTGACGCCACCAAAGGGTGCCGCGGCGTTGGAGACCAGACCCTGATTCACACCTACCATACCCGATTGCAGGGCATCGATCGCCTGATGCACCCGTCTAAAGGACTCGGTAAAGATGTAGGAGACGAGCCCGTAGTTAGTGTCGTTGGCCACAGCGTACGCCTCGTCATCATCATCGAAGGTATAGACCGGCGCCACCGGACCAAAGATCTCCTCACGGAAAATTCTCGCACTCTTTGGAACACCTGCGATAACCGTAGGAGCATAGAAATACCCGTCCGCCCCAACTCGCGTTCCGCCGGTGAGCACGCGCCCACCTACCGCCGTCGCGTCCTCAAGGAGGCCAGTCACCTTCAGCAGAGCATCCTGGTCGATCAGCGGTCCAACCTGTGCACCGGCAACCGTACCACGAGCGACCTTCATCTTTGAGAGTTCATCGGCCAAACGCTCCGTGAATGCCTCGGCGAGATCTTTGTGAACCAGAATACGGTTCGCGCTCGTGCACGCCTCTCCACCGTTACGCATCTTGGCAAAAATCGCTCCCGGCACAGCCTTGTCCAGGTCCGCATCGGAGAAGACGATCAAGGGGGCATTGCCACCTAGCTCCATCGACAGGCGAAGCAGGTTCGTAGACGCCTTTCGCATGAGCATCTTGCCCACCTCGGTTGAACCCGTAAAGGAAAGTTTACGTAACCGAGCGTCGTCCACCAGGCGATCGGTAATCTCTCCAGGTTCTGAGGTGGTGATGATATTGAGGACACCGGCTGGCAATCCTGCGTCAAGTAGGATCGCACCAAGCGCAAGTGAACAGAGGGGTGTCTGCTCAGCTGGCTTCAGGATAACCGTGCAACCAGCTGCCAACGCAGGTCCCACCTTCCGTGTCCCCATGGCGAGCGGGAAGTTCCAGGGAGTAATCATGTAGCTAGGACCAACGGGTGACCGCGACGTCAAGACCTTCGTCATCCCATCAGGGGAGCGATAGTACTCACCCTTCATGCGAACCGCCTCCTCTGAGAACCAACGGAAGAACTCAGCCGCATAGGCGACCTCTCCCTTGGATTCAGCTACCGGCTTACCCATCTCGAGGGTCATCAAGAGCGCTAACTCCTCTTGCTGAGCCATGATCTTCTCGTAGGCCGAACGAAGAATCTCGGCACGAAAGCGAGGAGCCGTAGCCGCCCAACTCACCTGCGCACGAGTAGCAGCCTCGAGCGCATCGAGCGCATCCTCTGGGCCCGCGTCAGCAACCGACGCGATTACCTCTCCGGTCGCCGGATCCTCGACCTTGAGCTCCTTGCCAGAACGAGCATGCCGCCACTCTCCGCCGATCAACAGCCCCGTTGGGACGTCTCCTACCACCCGACTCTCTTCGACACTCATCGCCATCGTCACTCCTTATCACCGAGGTCCATAAGACCTAGTCATTACCTCAAGTCGAGGCCTGCCTTGACCGCTACCCTACTATAGCGTCCCTACAGTAACCGATCAAAGAGGCGATCCACGCCGCGCCAGCCGACCCTAGGAATGGAGCATCAGAGGCATCTCACATTCAAAGGAGGAGACCTCCGTTGCGATCCGGTTACGCCCTGTCGCGCCAGACACGAACCCACAGCCCCAAACTTCGGCTCCGGCACTCCGTCTTGCCCCCAAACGCCGCACCCCTAGGCTGCCTGCCTATCCCGGCAAAACTCCCTCGCGCAAGCCTCTCGCCTTATGCGGTGGAATCTTTGCGCCGAGACCGGCCACGTCGTAGCAGTCCAACGACTACCACAACCACCACAACGATGATCACGATGGTGGAGATCATTGAGATGAGTTTGAGGACAAAGGAGATCAAGGCAAATGCAATGATCACTCCAAGGACCCCTAGGACTACCTTGATGATGCTGCTCATAGCAACCTCCTCTCGTTACCCATTCTAGCCAGACCGAAGAGCACACCCAAAGGTGGGCTCTTCACAAAATCTGTGTCTTCCACGGCAGACGCATCGCTAGGCAGTGATATCACGCTGAGAGAAATTGAAGACTGCGAGGAGATAAAACACCGCCATCCACCCCAACTGCTCTAGCAGATCCTTGTAGATCGGTCCAGCAAGAATAGGCGAACGAAAAATATTGATGAACGCAGACCAATAATTTGACAACAGGATAGGGCGGATCTTTTCGAGCTGAGGGATGGCATCGAGCACCTCTGAAGCGATGGCCACCGTCACCGCAATCGACGTGGCTGCCAACGACGATGTGGTAAAAGTCGAGACAGCAATCCCGACCATCGTCACCGAAAAGATCGAGATACCCACCACAAGCGCCGCCAACAACGACTCGCCGATCCCATGAAGGAACGTGATCGACGCCCCTGACAACGTGACCACCTGATGGTGGGGAAAAAGGATCGAACCCATAATCAACCCAACAATCGCGATCATGAGACTCAGCGCAAGGGTATAGGCAAGGGCCGCGACAATTTTTGCATGGATGATCCGAGTTCGCGAAACTCGTCGCACCAGCAAGTAGCGCAGAGAACCATTTGCTGCATCGCCAGCCACCGAGTCGCCGGCGATGATGGCGGCGGCTAGCGGAAGGATCAACGTCTCCATCGAAGCAAGGGCGGCCAACGGCAGAAAGATTGCATTCTGGGTGATCTCGGCAAAAAAGGCCGGCCCACCGCCTCGAGGCCCTCCATGACCCGCAAAGCGAACCACCACACCCAGAAGGATGGGGACCAGCGCAATCAGTCCAAGGATAATCAGGTTTCTCGGTCTCCGAAAGACGCGTTTGAACTCCTCAACGAACATCGAAGCCCTCGCCCACTTCGGCGATGAAGATCTCCTCTAGGTTTGGCATCAACCAAGTGAACTCGGTTACATCAACGCCACCGCTGACCAATGCGTGCAGCAGGGAGGGACCATCGCTTAACTCAAGATCAACGATCACGGAAAGTCCATCGAGTCGGGCCGTCGAGCCAGCAAGCTCCAGAATCGACGCCACCGGGGTGCCAACGATCTTGAGCTGGGGTGCATAATCACTCCGTAGCTCATCAAGAGATCCCGCCTTGATGAGGCGACCCTGCGACATGAACGCCACATGCGAACAGATCTGTTCGGCCTCGGATAACAGATGGGTAGAGATAAAGATCGTCTTACCCTTGGCGGCGAGTTCGCCAATCAGACGACGCACCTCTCTCATGCCACTCGGGTCGAGCCCATTGGTCGGTTCATCAAGGATGTAAAGGTCGCGCTCACCCAAGAGCGCCTGGGCAAGCCCGAGTCGCTGTCGCATACCGAGCGAGTAGCGTCCCACTGGCTTATCAACGACCATCTCAAGCCCAACCGCCTCCAGGGCATCCCCGATCAACCGAGGTCGCCCGCTCCTCCGAATGCCTTCGGCAGCAAGGAACCGATCCAAGTTCTGACGAGCGCTGAGATAGGGCACGTAGCCAGGTCCCTCGATGAACGAGCCCACGCGGGGCAGCACCCGGTGCAACCGTGAACGCCGACTCTCACCCAAAAGAGTAAATTCACCAGCATCGGGGAAGATGAGTCCGAGGGCGATACGAATGGTAGTCGTTTTCCCAGCACCGTTGGGCCCTAAAAAACCGAACACGGAGCCTTCATCCACCGAAAACGTAACCGAATCGACGGCAAGCTGACCGCCAAAACCCTTCGTGAGGCCATCAGCCTCGAGGACAGCAACCACCTAGTGTCCCTCCTCAGAAGTTTGCGGAGAAACAATAGGCTCCAAGTATTTCTGCATAGAAGCGAAGATCTCGTCGGCGCTCTTGGTCCAGATGAAGGGCTTGGGGTTCTCGTTCCAGGCCTTGGCCCACTTGGTAATCCC
>NZ_DAHVNP010000009.1 GCF_027319265.1 Ferrimicrobium sp.
GTCCGCTTGGACTCGCGACCCTTTCTAACTAACTGTGAAATCGTAGGCAAGACGTTCCTCTCGTCAAATACATTCTGGTATAGCCATCACGCAGAGCAGCCCAGAGCCGCTCTTGGCCCAATCGGACAGTCTAACGCACACACGCAAGGATCTAGCCCTCTTCAATGAGATCCTCAGGACCAGACTCGTTCTCCTCCTCCGAGCTCCAAAATGACAGCTTGCGATGGAATGGTGCCTTGACCTCAACCGACCGATAATCTCGAACACCCGAGCCAGCCGGAATCAGTTTCCCGAGAATAATATTCTCCTTCAGTCCAAGCAACGGATCCGACTTACCCTCGATGGCAGCCTCTGTCAGCACTCGAGTCGTCTCCTGGAAGGAGGCGGCACTCAGCCACGATTCCGTCGCGAGCGATGCTTTGGTGATCCCCATCAGTTCAGGTCGACCTTCGGCTGGCCGTGCCCCTTCGGCAAACAGTGCCCGATTGACCTCAGCATACTGCTGCGACTCTACGCGTTCTCCTGGGAGAAACTGCGAGTCACCCGGTTCGGCAACCAGTACCCGTCGGAGCATCTGCCGGACGATCAGTTCGATGTGCTTATCGTGAATCGGCACGCCTTGATCCCGATAGACCTTCTGTACCTCTTCAACCAGATACTGTTGAGTCTCCCGGATACCCTTGATCTCAAGAACCTGCTTTGGATCCTTGGGACCTTCGACGAGCGGATCACCGGCTGCTACCTCTTGGCCTTCCTGCACGTTAAGGTGCACTCGTGTCGGCAGCAGATAGGTCTCTTCGGTGCCATCATCATGGACCACCGTGACGCGCTGACCGTTCTCCTCATCTACCAGATGAACAATCCCCGCACCATGGGCGAGGATAGCCGCACCTCGAGGAGTACGAGCCTCAAAGAGCTCAACGACGCGCGGGAGTCCATGGGTGATGTCCGAACCTGCAATACCTCCTTGGTGGAAGGTACGCATCGTCAACTGTGTCCCCGGCTCTCCGATCGATTGTGCGGCAACCACTCCGACGGCCTCACCCAATTCGATCAGGCCAACTCCACCGAGCGACTTGCCATAGCACATCGCGCAGACCCCATGAGAGGTCTCGCACGTCAAGGCCGATCGCACCCGAATCTGTTGCACCTCAGGATCCTCGGTGATCGCGGCGACCAAGGCGTCGGTGAGCAGAGTTCCGCGCCCTATCTCACTTCCGTCATTAAGATGCACCGAGTCGGCAAGTACACGACCGAAGGCACGCGTCTCAACGTAAAAACGCTTACCCGCCTCGTCAGGTCGGATATCCTCCAACCAGATCCCGCGAGTCGTCTCACAATCGATCTCCCGAACAATCATCTCCTGAGCGACGTCCACCAAACGTCGAGTCAGGTAGCCCGAGTCCGCGGTCCGTAGGGCGGTATCAGCAAGCCCCTTACGAGCACCATGGGTGGAGAGGAAGTACTCGAGGACCTGCAGCCCTTCACGGAAGGAGGACTTAATCGGCCGGGGAATCATCTCACCCCGTGGATTCGCCACCAACCCCTTGATCCCCGAGATCTGCCGAATCTGCTGTGGGTTACCACGAGCCCCCGATTCGATCATCATTCCCAGCGGGTTCATGATGTCAGCAGCGAGCATCTCATCGATCGCACGGCCGATCTCCGCCGTCGCCGAGGTCCAGATCTCAATCTCCTTCTGCTTGCGCTCATCGTCAGTGATGATGCCACGCTTGAACTGCGCCTCTGCCTTCTCGGCCTCGCGTTCGTAGCGGTTGAGAATCTCCGCCTTCGCCACGGGGGTCTTGACGTCATCGATAGAGATCGTCAAACCGGACTGCGTCGCGTACCGGAAACCGAGATCCTTGATGGCATCCAGCGTCACCTGCACCGTAATGCGAGAATAGCGATTGGCGACCTCTTCGACGATGGCACTGATCGGGAGATTCTTCTTGCCAATAATCTCATTGACATAGCGAAAATCCTCCGGGAGCGCCTCGTTAAAGATCACCCGACCCGCGGTGGTCCTCAGCTCCGTGACCTCACCATCGACCCCGAGCTGGCGTAGACGAATCGGGGCATGCAGCCCCAGCTCGTTGGCATCGAGTGCTCGACGTACCTCATAGTTATGTCGAAAGACCTTACCGGCACCGATCTCATCCTCACGGATAATGGTGAGATAGAACAACCCAAAGACCATGTCCAAGCTTGGCACGGTGATCGGGCGACCTGTGGCCGGTGAGATGATGTTGCTCGCTGAGAGCATCAGCACCCTCGCCTCCGCCTGCGCCTCTGGCGACAGCGGCAGGTGAACCGCCATCTGATCACCGTCGAAGTCGGCATTGAAAGCGGTCGTCACCAGTGGATGGATCTGAATGGCTTTGCCTTCCACCAGCACCGGCTCGAAAGCCTGGATACCCAGTCGGTGAAGTGTCGGTGCACGGTTCAAAAGGACCGGATGCTCCCGAATCACACCATCGAGAACCTCCCACACCTGGGGGCGCCGACGTTCTACCATGCGCTTGGCGGATTTGATATTTTGTGCAAACTCCATCTCTACCAGCCTTCGCATGACGAATGGCTTGAAGAGTTCGAGTGCCATCAACTTCGGAAGCCCGCACTGATGGAGTTTCAGCGTCGGACCACCGACAATGACCGAGCGACCCGAGTAATCGACCCGCTTCCCAAGAAGATTCTGTCGAAAACGTCCTTGCTTGCCCTTCAACATATCGGAGAGGCTCTTCAGCGGCCGGTTACCAGGCCCGACAACCGGGCGGCCGCGCCGTCCGTTGTCGAAGAGTGCGTCGACCGCCTCCTGCAACATACGCTTCTCATTGTTGACGATGATCTCCGGCGCGCCAAGGTCGAGCAGGCGCTTGAGTCGATTGTTCCGGTTGATCACCCGACGATAGAGATCATTCAGGTCCGAGGTGGCAAAACGCCCACCATCGAGCTGCACCATTGGACGCAGATCAGGCGGAATCACCGGCACCACGGAGAGAATCATCGCCATCGGATCGTTGATCCTGCGGCCATCCTCATCACGACGATTAAAAGCGGAGACGATCTTCAGACGACGAATAGCCTTTTGGCGCCGCTGAGCGGAAAGCGGACGACGTGCATCCGTTGGTTCGATCATCTCACGAAGCTTGATCTGCTCAGAGTCGAAGTCGATGCGGTTGATCAAGTCAGCGATCGCCTCGGCACCCATACCGCCATCGAAGTACTCCGAGTAGCGAGCGCGCAACTCCCTCCAAAGAATCTCATCCTCGATGATCATACGTGGATAGAGCTCCCGAAACTCGTCGAACGCACGCCGAACGAGTTCGATCGACTGATTCGCCCGCTCGCGAACCGCCTGAATCTCCTTCTCCAGCTGACGCTGGCGTGCTCGGACATCACTATCCTTGGCGCCCTCGGCCTCCATGGCTGCAAGCTGCTCCTCGAGATCCTGGAATCGATGCTCGATCTCGATATCGCGACCGTCCTCAAGACTCTTGATCTCCTCGAGCATCTCCGTCTCAAGATTAGGAAGATCCTGATGGCGGCGATCTTCATCGACTGCAGTCACAAGATTGGCGGCAAAGTAGATCACCTTCTCCAACTGCTTCGCTTTGAGCTCTTCCTTCGGTGTCGTACCCATGAGGAGATAGGCGAGCCAGGATCGCGTGCCACGAAGATACCAGATATGCACCACCGGGGCCGCAAGTTCGATATGACCCATCCGCTCGCGACGCACCTTGGCTCGTGTGACCTCCACGCCACAACGCTCACAGACGATCCCCTTAAATCGCACCCGCTTGTACTTTCCACAGGCGCATTCCCAATCCTTCGTTGGACCAAAGATACGCTCGCAGAATAGACCGTCGCGCTCCGGACGCAGGGTGCGATAGTTAATCGTCTCTGGCTTCTTGACCTCGCCACGTGACCAGTTCTTGATATCGTCAGAGGTCGCCAGTCCTATTCTTATCTGATCGAATCGGCTCAAATCAAGCATTTAAATCCCTCTCTCCTGACGTCCATCATCTTCATAATCCACATTGCGTTCTGGCCGACTGAGATTGATTCCAAGATCCTCAGAGGCAGAGTATGCATCTTCATCGAGTTCACGCAGTTGCACACGCTCTCCTGTGGGCGACAAGACATCCACATTTAAGCAGAGCGACTGCATCTCCTTGATCAGCACCTTGAAGCTCTCCGGGATGCCCGGCTCAGGGATATTCTCACCCTTGACGATGGACTCATAGACCTTCACACGTCCGACCACGTCATCAGACTTAATGGTCAACAGCTCCTGGAGCGCGTAGGCGGCGCCATAGGCCTCAAGTGCCCATACCTCCATCTCACCGAAGCGCTGACCACCGAATTGTGCCTTACCGCCGAGTGGCTGTTGAGTGATCATCGAGTAGGGTCCCGTCGACCGGGCGTGGATCTTGTCATCCACCATATGGGCAAGCTTGATCATATACACGTAGCCGACCATGACTGGGCTGTCATAGGGTTCTCCGGTACGTCCATTGAAGAGCTGCGCCTTGCCATCTTCACCGACGAGTCGGTTGCCATCGAAGGACTGTGGGTTGAGGTTCGTGAGCAACTCTTTGATCGTCGGTAACCCGCCCGCCTCTTCCGTCTCGTCCCAGTGTGCACCGTCAAAAGACGGGCTTGCGACCCACGTGTTTGGTATGGCACGTGGTCGAGTCTTGTGACTCAGCGAGGCCAGCTGCTCTGGTGCTTCGACTGGAGTCCAACCCCACTTTGCCGCGAACCCAAGATGCCCCTCGAGGACCTGACCGACGTTCATGCGCGACGGCACACCTAGCGGATTCAAAATGATATCCAACGGCGTCCCGTCAGCCATTCGAGGCATATCCTCAAGTGGAAGAATCTTCGAGATTACACCCTTGTTGCCGTGTCGCCCCGCCAACTTATCGCCTTCAGAGATCTTGCGATGCTGGGCCACATAGACCCGGACCAGCTGGTTAACACCAGGAGGCAACTCCGTAGAGTCATCACGGCTGAAGACCTTGATATCGATAACCTTCCCATACTCACCGTGCGGTACCCTGAGAGAGGTGTCGCGCACCTCGCGTGACTTCTCACCAAAGATCGCCCGCAACAGGCGTTCCTCGGGAGTGAGCTCCGTCTCACCCTTTGGGGTGACCTTGCCCACCAAAATATCCCCAGGCCCTACCTCAGCGCCGACGCGGATGATTCCTCGTTCGTCGAGATCAGCCAGCGCCTCCTCCGAAAGGTTCGGAATATCCCGAGTAATCTCCTCGGCACCGAGCTTCGTGTCGCGCGCATCCGTCTCGAACTCCTCGATATGAATCGAGCTCAAGACGTCGTCCTTTACCAGCCGTTCAGAGATGATAATGGCGTCCTCAAAGTTGTAACCTTCCCACGGCATAAAGCCAACGAGGAGATTCTTGCCCAGTCCAAGCTCACCATTCTGTGTCGCAGGACCGTCAGCCAAAAGATCCCCGGCTTGCACACGGTCTCCCTGGTCCACAAGCGGGCGCTGGTTCCAACAGGTGTTTTGGTTGGAGCGCTCAAACTTCACCAAGCGATACCGTTTGGTTCCGAGGGGGACCCCATTGCCGTCGGTCTGACCCTTGTCGTAGTCGACGACGATCGAATCGCCCGTCACCTCAGTCACTACACCAGCGCCTTTCGCGACCAACACATCGCCCGCATCGAGCCCCGCACGAGCCTCGACCCCGGTACCCACGAAGGGTGCCTCCGGGATCATCAGCGGAACCGCTTGCTTTTGCATGTTGGCACCCATGAGTGCGCGATTGGCGTCATCGTGCTCGACAAAGGGAATCAGGGACGTGGAGACTGAGACCACCTGCGAGGTGGAGACATCCATGAGATGCACCTCGTCCGGCGTCGCCAACTCTACCTCGGAGGTCGAACCGTAGGAGACCTCATTGACGCCGACCTTCACAACCGCACCTTGCGGTCCACGACGGACCAGCACCTTGGGCTCGATGAATCGTCCATCAGCATCGAGACGAGCGTTCGCCTGAGCGATGATGAACTCCTCCTCCTCATCAGCAGTGAGGTAGACGATGTCATCGGTCACACGACCCTCGACCACCTTGCGGTACGGAGTCTCGATAAAACCGAAGCGATTCAACCGTGCATAACTCGCCAAAGCACCGATCAGACCGATGTTCGGCCCCTCTGGTGTCTCGATCGGGCACATGCGACCGTAGTGGGACGAGTGCACGTCGCGCACCTCAAAGCCAGCACGCTCCCGCGAGAGACCGCCAGGTCCGAGCGCAGAGAGACGTCGTTTATGCGCCAGTCCTGAGAGCGGATTGTTCTGGTCCATGAACTGAGACAGCTGGCTGGTGGAGAAGAACTCCTTCACCGCAGCTACGACTGGACGAATATTGATCAAGCTCTGTGGCGTGATCGCCTCCACATCCTGGGTGGTCATCCGCTCGCGGACAAGACGCTCAAGACGTGAAAGGCCGATCTTGAGCTGATTTTGAATCAGCTCACCGACGCTACGGACCCGCCGATTCGAGAAGTGATCCTGGTCGTCGTAGCGATACCCCAGTTCACCACTGGCTAGGTGCAACATGTACGAAGCCGTCGCGACCACTTCCGCTCGCGAGAGCACTCCTGGAGTCTCATGTTCTGTGTCGAGAGGATGACCAAGGATATCCTCAAGACGAGCGATCTCCGGTTTGAGTCGCTTGTCGATCTTGTAACGTCCCACACGCGTGAGATCGTAACGTCGTGCCTGAAAGAACGCCCCCTCGAGGTACATACGCGCAGCATCCGCATTGGGCGGCTCACCCGGGCGCACTCGTTTGAAGACCTCAAGTAGCGCCTCGTCTTCGGTCTGGGACTGATCCTCCTTCTCCCACTGTGGAATCAAGAAATCAAAGTGTTGCACGAGCTTTTGCAGATCAGCAGGATCCGAAAACCCAACCGCCCGCAACAAAGTGAAGAGGCTCAGCCGTCGTTTACGAGCGACCCGTGCCCCTGCCTGGATATCACGGCCAGGCCGTGCCTCAACATCAAACTCCAACCACTCGCCCCGATAGGGGTTGATGGTGGCTGTAACGATGGTGCGTTGATCACGTCCCGGTTGAAAGAGCACTCCAGGTGAGCGCACCAACTGTGACACGATGACACGCTCCGTGCCGTTGATCACAAAAGTACCCCGATCGGTCATCAGAGGAAAGTCGCCCATGAAGACGATCTGTTCCTTGATCTCGTAGGTGCTCTTGTTGGAGAACTTCGCTCGCACAAAAATCGGCGCTGCGTAGTTCATATCCTTCTCTTTACACTCCTCCACCGAGTACTTCGGGAAGGGTGCCAAGTCGGGATCGTTGGGATCGTACTCGAGCTCGAGCGATAGCTGACCCCCATAGTCCTCGATCGGCGAGATATCATGGAACGCCTCAGCGAGACCCTCCTCAAGAAACCAACGGAAGGAATCTGTCTGAATAGCGATAAGATCAGGTAACGGAAGTACCTGGGGGAGTTTCGCAAACGAGAAACGTTGGGGTGAGCGGTTAAGCAAGGTCAAGTACTACTCCTTAGACGAGATCCGAAAACACAAAAAAACTCATGCAAGCGACAAGGTCGCTCAGATGAGTTTTTCAAGAGCTCAGTGGTGGGCAAGACACTACAACATATAGCATAGATGGAAGAAGTACGCGATGTGTCGTTTGTCCCCGAAAAGACGGGCACAAACGACACATGGACGCGCGTACGAACGTTACTTCAACTCAACAGTAGCGCCAGCGGCTTCAAGCTGCGCCTTAGCCTTTTCGGCATCCTCCTTCGAGGCCTTCTCGAGCACCGGCTTCGGTGCCGCATCGACAAGATCCTTGGCTTCCTTAAGCCCAAGATTAGTGAGCGCGCGCACTTCTTTAATCACTTGGATCTTCTTCTCCCCAGCCGCCGTCAAGATGACATCGAACTCATCCTGCTCTTCGGCGGCCGCAGCAGCATCACCAGCGCCGCCCGTGGCAGCGCCTGCAGCAGCAACAGCTACCGGAGCGGCTGCGGTGACACCGAAGCGCTCCTCAAAGGCCTTCAAAAGCTCAGAGAGCTCGATTACCGTCATCTCAGAGATCTGGTCAAGCAACGCCTGCACATCTGCCATTGGTTTCCTTTCGTGTCCTGTCGAGGACGATTACGCTAACGACTACGTCGAGCTACTTATTACGAACGTCTAGTGGGAGACCGACGAGTATGACCCCGCCGCATCCGTCACGCTAGGCGGCCTCTCGCTGATCGACCAATGCCTTCAACCCGTACGCGAAGTCACGAGGAAGCGCATTCAAAGCCGAAGCGAACGAGACCATTGGTGCAGCGATCAAGCCAGCCAGCTGCGCTAGCAACACCTCACGGCTTGGCAAGTTCGCCAAGGCGAACACAGCAGACTGATCCAGCAACTGACCGTCAAAGAGTGCCCCCTTGACGACAAGCGACTCGTTGGTGCGTGAAAACTCGCGTAGTGCCTTCGCTGTTGCAGCGGCATCGGTACCACTAAAGACCAAACCACTTGGTCCGGTGAGAAGCTCAACGAGCGCCTCACGACCTGCCTCAACGGCGGCGATCCGCACCAAGGTATTCTTGAACACCTTGTAGTCTGCTCCAACCGTGCGGAGCTGGGAGCGGAGGACCTGAAGATCGGCAACCTTTAAGCCACGGTACTCAGTAACAAAGACCACATCGTGGGCGACGAGCTTCGCTCGTACCTCTTCGACGACAGCGACTTTTGCGGGACGCGGATTCTCGACCATTTTCTCTCCTTACCACTTGTGCCTGACTCGGAGAGATCGCTTCGTCGGGCACCCATTACAGGTTTTAAGCAACAGCACCGGACCTCTTGAGCGAATCGAGGCGTCTTACACTCTAGCAGTGATCCTGACTATGCAGCCCCAACAGCGAGAAAATCTTCGTCCACGAGGCGGATCCTGTTGGGGTCGAGCCCGACTGAGGGAGTCATAGTCGCACTGACGTGCACCGAACGGAAGTAACGACCCTTTGCGGAGGCTGGCTTTGCACGAGCGAGCTCATCGATGACCGCTCTAAAGTTTTCCAGCAATGCCACGGTTGTGAAGGATACCTTACCGATTGGCACATGCACATTGCCCACCTTGTCGGTTCGAAACTCCACGCGACCCGCCTTGAACTCCGCGACGGCTTTGCCGACCTCCATCGTCACCGTACCGGTTCGCGGGTTCGGCATGAGACCTCGCGGACCCAGGACCCTACCCAAGCGACCCACCTGTCCCATCAAATCCGGCGTCGCAATCGCCACGTCGAAATCGAGAAAACCACCAGTAACGCGCTCCACCAGATCGTCTGCGCCAACAACATCCGCGCCGGCTTCCCTCGCTTCTGCAGCGGCTTCGCCAGCTGCGAAGACAGCGATACGCACCACTCGGCCAGTACCATTTGGCAAGGCAACCGTACCACGTACCATCTGGTCAGCCTTTCGTGGGTCAACACCGAGACGAACTGCGAGCTCGACGGTCTCATCGAACTTCGCCTTGCTCAGCGCCTGCACAAGTTCAAGAGCCTCCCGAGGCTGATACAACCTCTCAGGATCAACCTTGGCGATCTGCTCTTTGTACACTTTCCCAGCCATTAGAAACTCCAAACTCTCCAACTCGTCAACACGAGAATGCGATTATTCAGCAACGGTAAGACCCATGGACATCGCGGTACCGATCACTTGCTTCATGGCGGACTCCAAGTTGAAGGCGTTGAGATCCGGCATCTTGGTCTTGGCGATCTCCTCGACCTGATCCCTCGTCACCGTTCCCACCAAAGCCCGGCGGTTGGTAGCAGAACCCTTCTCCAAGCCAGCTGCCTGCTTCAAGAGCTCCGATGTCGGTGGAGTCTTCAGCACGAAACTGAAGGAGCGATCCTCAAAGATCGTCACCTCAACTGGAATCACTTGGCCACGCTGAGCCTCGGTCGCAGCGTTGTACTGCTTCACGAACTCCATGGTCTGGATCCCATGCGGCCCGAGCGCCGTACCTACAGGAGGAGCCGGGGTTGCCGCCCCAGCAGGCAAATTAATCTTGACGATGGCTGCGACACGTTTCTTTGCCACGATGACTGAACTCCTTACATTGAACCAGACAAGTATATACGCTGCGCACCCCAAGGGCCCGCGCTCACCTCAACGAGAGTGAGAAACTACCGTGAGACAACGCTAGATTTTGGTGACCTGCGAGAAGTCAAGCTCCACAGGCGTCTCGCGTCCAAAGATATTGAAAAGCACCTTGAGCTTCATCTGATCGGCATTGATCTCGGAGATCTGTCCCGAGAAGTCAGCCAACGGACCCTCTTTGACCTGTACCGTATCGCCAATCTCAAATCCGTGGGTCGCCTTGCGGACGGTCGTCGTGCGCATCTCTTCGGGCGTCTTGAAGGCGAGCATCGACTCTACTTCCCGTTTGGAGAGTGGAGTTGGTTTGGATCCAGATCCCACAAATGAGGTGATCCCTGGCGTGTTACGGATCGCCGTCCACACCTCGTCGTCCATGTCAGCACGGACCATCACGTAGCCAGGAAACACCTTTCGTCGGACCGACACCCTTTTGCCATTCTTGATCTCGGCCACATCCTCCATCGGGATCTCGACCTCGTAGATTCGCTCATCGAGATTGAGCGACTTGACACGAGCAAAAAGATTTGTCTTCACCTTATTTTCGTAACCTGAATAACAATGCACCACGTACCAGGCTCCAGCACGATCGTATGGTGACTCTACGACCTCGTCAAGAAACTCCTCCTCAACAACATCGACCTCAGAAGCATCATCAACAACCACATCATCATCCTCGGTGGCATCGTTTTGGACCGCGTCACCCTGGTCAGGATCTCCCACGACAGACTTATCAGTGCTTAGTGCACCGTCACCACGCAGATCTTCTCCGCCATCGCCTGCTAAATCGTGAGCAGCTTCCTCTCCCACACCATTGGCCTGCTGGAAAACTCCATCAGAAACCTCTTCACTGGAAACCTGTTCACTGGAAACCTGTTCGTCTGACACCGCTACTACTCCCACAATCCTCTGCCTCAACCGTACAGCTTGGTCACACCGGTCGAGAACAGGAGGTTCAACAAAAAGATAAGACCCACTACAAAAACAAGCGTGACGAACACAACGGTAGCGTAACTGCGCACCTGGGCACGAGTCGGCCAGTCCACCAGCTTCAGCTCGGTGATGACTGAACTGAAATAGGCGCGAATACGGCCATTTTCCCTGGTCCGCTTCGATTTCGTCTTCGAACGGCGGACAGCGTCCTGCTTCTTCTCTGGCGCCATCTGTTGGCGCGCCATCAACCGCTTCGTCTCGCGATTCACGTCAAAACCTCGTACTTCACAAAAGTTGCCACTCTACCAGCAGGGCAGGAGGGACTCGAACCCCCAACCCCCGGTTTTGGAGACCGGTGCTCTACCAATTGAGCTACTACCCTCTATGGGCTACCAGCTTATCAGGGGATCCCCATCGTTGGCACCCTCTGTTGCCGAGTTGGCCGCCTCTTGCGCAAAGAGAAGGGCTAGCTGCTTACGCGCACGATACAGGCGAACCTTCACATTTGACTCCGTTTGACCCGTTACATCAGCGATCATCCGCACGCTGTAGCCCATACCGTATCGCATCACAAGCAACTCTCGCGTTGACAGTGGCACCCTGTCGAGTAGCGCGATGAGATCCACCACAGCGGCGGTGGACTCGTTGGGGTCCTCGCGACTCACCTCCGATGCAATCGGTGAACAGACCTCGAGCGAGCATTCCCGATGGGTGATCCGATTCCGAGCCCGAAGATGACCGAGCGCCGAGTTCACTACGATTCGGTAGACCCAAGTCTCACATTTGGAGTCTCCCCGAAAGCGCTCCAACGAACGATAGACGTTGAGATAGGCATCCTGCAGCACATCACCGACGCTCTCAGCATCTCCCAAAATCCTCATCGCCAGACTCGCGCTGGCCCGTTGAGTCCTCTTCAGGATCTCCTCGAAGCTTGGCTTGAGGTCACCGACGGCCTGCAACGCCTTTGGCGCGGTCAGCGTGTCTCCTTGTGAAGCGTATGACGGCGATCCCACTGGCAGAACTTGCGCATCTCGATGCGCTCGCGATCATTCTGCTTGTTCTTCGTCGTGATGTAGTTGCGACGCTTGCACTCTTCGCATGCTAACGTAACCTTGACTCGCTTCTCATTCTTTGCCATTATTTACCTCTCCGAGCCGCGTCATGAACAATCAACGCGACCAACATCAAAACTCCGGACCGAAACTCGACTATAAGAATAATCGGCACCGACCAACGCCACCACTATACCCTAGCAAGTCCACCCTTGGCGTTCACTCCACGCACGTGTCTCTGCCTCACCGTACTGAACGATTACGTCCACTAAACGCCCAGTTCTACCAGACCGTGCAGCCCGACAACGCCGAGCAGTCCAAGGTCGTGAGCAACCTGTTTGAGAGCCCGGGCGCTGGTCCCACCCGGGCGCAGTAGCGGCGGTCGGACTCGAACCGACGACCCCACGATTATGAGCCGTGTGCTCTTACCTACTGAGCTACGCCGCCTTGCAGAGCCCCCTGTCGGAATCGAACCGACGACACCAGCCTTACCATGGCTGTGCTCTGCCG
>NZ_DAHVNP010000010.1 GCF_027319265.1 Ferrimicrobium sp.
GCATTGCTACGCCGCTCTCGGAATCGTGTGTGCCCAACCTGTCTTTGACCCGAACTCGATATCGGCTCCTTTGTGCGATGAGCAAGTCATAGGTCTCCGCGTCGATCTTCTTCGCGGGATCCCCAAAGCCCCGATAATTGATGGTCGCTTTAACAAGGTTATCTGGCATTGCTGGGCAGTACCACTTTCCCTCAATGAGAGAGGCTCCCTTAAAAGTTTCGATTTTTCCCAGCTGGTCGCGTCGATAATCGAAGACCGGTTTGTACCCCAGCCTCCTCAAGACATTCTGGAACTTAGCTGGCATTGAGTTCGGTAAGTAGCCAAGATCGGCGATCAGATAACCTCGTGGATGACCGCGCTCGATGATGGAGTTTATAACCCGCATACCATTGCCTGCTACGTCCACACCTGGCTTGTCCATGCTCGCTCCCATCGCTAGGTTAGGGAAGTCGGAGAGCGTCGCATCGTCTAAAAAGTCTGGGCCGGTTATCGCGATCGTAAGCTCGAAAGCCCACTTGTAGGTCTTCGACTTGTTGGTGGGGTCACCTCGATGATCGCCTCCGCGCGCATAGGTCCCTGCATCTCGTTCGGAGCTCTCGAATTCCGCTGACTTATAAGTCCCTTCTCTGGCGAAGGCGGTCATTGGTGTTCCGTCGATCGAGAGATTGCCACCCCAGCGAGCCAGGATCTCAGGAGGCAGTAGCCGTATGGTGGCCTCAAGCAATTGATTCATCACCCAAGTGATCTTTTGGCGCTGCGCCTCGACCTCATCGTCGTTGCGGGCTGCATCGATGGCCTCCCCCTCCGCTTTGGTGAGGCGGCGATTCCTTGGTGCAGGATATGGGTCGAGAACCACTAGGAACGAGTGGAGGGCTCTCCAACAGCGGTAGTAGAGGGGATCGCCCGTTATGGCTGGGTCGATGCCAAGCATTTGTTTTGCCTCGACTGAGAGTCGAGTCGCTATCATTTCAGCCATTCGCGTAACCAGTAGAGGGGTACAGTTGGTAGCCAGAATGAGGAGCACGGCCAGCACGAGTCGATCATCGATACTCGCGCGCCTACCCCCTGGTCGCTTGCCATCCTGCACTCGACGTTGCTCACGCCATTGCGCGAGCGCTTCGCAGATACCGGTCGACTCGATGAGGTTCTTCAAGAACGTGACATAGTCGTCGTCAAGGGTTGCGTGTGGGGTTTGCAGCAGCGGTTCGATAGAGAGCACTGGCCGACGAGGCCCATCGGTTCTCACGATCTATCACCTATTTGGTCGATCGTGGTACCTCTGAGCGCCTCGCGAAAGGCCAAAGTCCCAGCATCGGGCACATAAGGCAGGTAGCGGTCGAAGGCCTCAAGCGTTGCGATGCCTGCCGCCTGCATGAGCAGAACTACGGGGGTGCCAAGGGTGAGATGATGCACGATCCATGTGATTCGGAGCCGAGCGAGCGAGGGTTTGAGACCCGCGCCTGTCGCACGGCTGAGGAAATTCGATACCCCGTTGTTGTTGTAGCTCGTGCGCCCCTCGCCAAAGAGTGGCTTGCCCTTTGGGATTGAGGACACGGCAGTCTTGATGGGCTCCTCCCACTCTGCGAGAACTGGCACTGAGCGCGGATGCCGCCCGTGGACGTTGATGAGTACACCGAGGTCGTCCATCTGCACATCGTTGACCGTCACGCGCACAAGATCTTCGGTCCGTAGACCTGCTCCTGCGCCGAGGGCTAAGAGAACCTTTGCGTCTCGGATGCGGGTGGCCGTATGTTGACCGTCAGCCCACGATCGTAACGCGGCCAAATCGCGCACTGTATAGGGGCGTGCGGGATCTACGGCCGGGAACGGTGTAGACGCAGCCCTCACCCGAATACCTTCAGCTTCAAGCAGGATTTTGCGCATGAGCAACAGCCGCGATCGGTAAGTTGCGAGGCTGGTTTTGCGGACACCTGGACACCCGTGGTTGATGAACTCCTCGATGAGTTCGCGCTGCAAGAGCACTTCGCGTTCTAGAGGTAGTCCAGCCGTTTGCCAACTCCAGAGCACATAACGAGCCATAACCGGCAGTAGATTGAGAACGGGCTTGGATGTGGCGTATTGAACGTCACGTACTACATCACGCACAAAGCTTCCGATGACATCCCAGTATGGTGCAGGGATATTGGGGGTATAGTTCGTGATCCGATCTAAGGCATAATCGAGTGGTATACCACCACGGTGGTAATCGTCAAAACAATGGTGTATAATGGGCATTGCGAGTAGGTAACCCCTCCTTGCAGGATAATTAGCATCGAGTCACTCCTTGCTTGCGAAACTTGAGAGTGACTCGATGCTTTCTTCTATAGCAACAACGGTTGTTTATACTTCTTCGGTGTCTCCTTCGACTACTGGTTCGGAACGGTCTGTTAGAATCCGGTAGCGACCTCGCTCGACC
Source organism: Ferrimicrobium sp. (assembly GCF_027319265.1). Taxonomy (NCBI): domain Bacteria; kingdom Bacillati; phylum Actinomycetota; class Acidimicrobiia; order Acidimicrobiales; family Acidimicrobiaceae; genus Ferrimicrobium; species Ferrimicrobium sp. The sequence goes on from NZ_DAHVNP010000010.1 coordinate 2,417, forward strand.
ACTTCGATTGTGCCGATCTTCCCCAAGCGATGGATGGTAGCCCGAAGCGTGGCATCAGGATTCGCGCCCTTTGGCATCCAGCCTCTTCTCCTAAGTTCAGCCGTCAGCTCTGCGACATTCCAAACCCGAGGGTTCTCAGCCATGACGATACGTACCGCATCGCTGGAACCGGGGATGCGGTCG
>NZ_DAHVNP010000011.1 GCF_027319265.1 Ferrimicrobium sp.
TCCGGCAAGGTTATCACCAAGATGACGGTAGCCCACAGGGCGATAGAGTTCATTGAGTTCCTCGAGCTCATCGACCGACAAGTACCCAAGGAGCTGGGAGTTCACGTCGTTTTAGACAACTACGCAGCCCACAAGACCGAGTCGGTGAGAACCTGGCTCCTTGCCCACCCGAGGTTTGAGTTCCATTTCACACCAACGTATTCTTCTTGGATGAATCAGGTAGAGAGATGGTTCTCAGCGTTAACCACCAAGTACCTGCAGCGAAGCGTTCACCACACCGTGACCGAACTCAACAGAGGGATTACCAAGTGGGCCAAAGCCTGGAACGAGAACCCCAAGCCCTTCATCTGGACCAAGAGCGCCGATGAGATCTTCGCTTCTATGCGCAAATACCTGGAGCCGATAGTTATGAATGGAACTTCCGAGGAGGGACACTAGCAACGACAAATTGCCTGGACATGGGCATCCATACGCACTGATACTGAGACCTAGGGGTTTGGGGAGTGGGTCTGGTCCCAGGAGATGACCCAATGGTCATCGATATCGACTCTGCGATCTGTGAGGTATCCGGGTATCGCAAACAAGAAGTTAGCTATGGGTATACGCAGGAGTTCGGCTCTCGCCCGCATCGCACGCAATGGTGACCCTCCTCGAACGCTCTTACCAATAGAAAGCGTCCAACACCACCAGTACTTCGGAATCACAGAGCGTGAGCGGGCTCTCCGTATGAAGGGACAAAGAACGTGTAGATCGTGCCGTAGTAGAGCTTGCCAGAGGCGTAGTAGCAGCTATCTGGAGTCTGGATGGCGGATCCTTGATTGAATGCCGACGATGCAATCGAATGTGTTCCCAGATTATCGGGCAGCGTGACGCTGAGCGAAGTGAAGTTCTTCTCAACCGTTACTCCTGTATTACCGCCGATGCAGTCTGGCATAAATGTCACTTGGCTGTAAGCAGCTTGCACACCCTTCTTGATAACGATGAGCGATGGATGGTGAAGAATATGTCCACTTGAGCCTATGACACTCTGTCGAACCAAAGGAATAGACTCTCCACTTGCCGTGACCCCATCGATCGTCGGCCACCCGTCTAGGCTGCAGGGACTTGATGAGGTATCCGAAACGGCAAGGTAGGCGTTTACCAGGGATGCCTCATCGCCAACACCGGCAATGCGCACCGATATCTGACTCGGAGTGCAAGTGGGTGCCGTAGCTGGTAGCACGGGTGGCTTGGGTGCAGGCGGAACGTAGGTCGAGAAGATCGAAAAGCTCTTGGCTCCTTGGCGAGTAGTTGATCGTGAGAACGCAATCGTCCATTTGATCTGTGGAGGAAACGAAAAGAGTTGAATTGCCTCATTGGGTGAGACTTGACTTGAGTCAAGGTAGTACGCGAACGTAGAACGTGGCTCATGGCAAAATGCGGCTGTGACGGCCTCGGACTGGTGCGTCAGAGACAGCCGCATCTTTAAGACCGGCAAACCAGGGGTGTGAGCCGTCGTGGTGCAGCTACCTTTGATGATGAGAAAGCGCTCGGTCAGCGATGACTTGGGAATTCGTAGCGTTGAGGTCCCATTGCTGATTACCGAAGACCCTGAGCCCTTTTCTGGTGAGGTGCACGACGCCAGCACCAGTGCCCCGATCAGGACAACAGCTAGGAGTCTCAGTGATCGTCTAACTTTCATTTCCTTCTGACTCTATCACCTCTTAGGAATCCGACATCTGATGCCTTAAATAACCCCCAGGTTTCTTGGAGACTCCCACTCACCGGCAGGACGAAGCTTCATGGCCTACCACAGCTATGAAACATGAGCCAAATCTCCCAATGGGGCAAGCTTTGCCACCAGTGAGCGTGCCGTGTCTCCGGACAGTTCCACGACCATTGCACGCGGCATCACCGAAAGCAGTTCTGACGTTGCCTTTACCAAGCGAAGGGTGGAGCACTTGAGGTCTACGGTCGCGACGCTGAGCTTGGATTCCCACTGCGCGTCAATCAGCGTGATGACACTACGCCATCGGGCGTAGCGTTCGATCGTCCTTGGATCGCGGGGTGATGACGGGTGATCTTGCCAGGATCGGTACCGCGCGAGTTGCGCTTCGGAGATCCCTTGAGATCGGAAGGCGGCTGTCTTGGCGGCAGTGATTCGGCGGTGTTGTTCGGTTGAAGCATTGAGTTGCTCCTTTGCAAGGAGCCAGTCTTGAAAGGCAAGTTCTCGGCGGTGCCAGAGATCAGCTAGCCTTGCGCGTTCATTGTCTCTCATGCCAAAGATCCCCAACAACAGAGAACCTGTCAGCCAGACCAGATCCCTCATGCAGTCACTACTCAACTCGGGGCCGACACCCGGGCCCAACCAGAGCTTCCGGACTCGCACCCCTGAACCCCCGCGAACTACCGCTACTCCCCCACCCATTTTGCAACCACACACCTTGCATCCGGTGAGCGCTTGGCGCTGGGATTCTCTGGGTGGCTGGTGTTGGTGCGACTGATTTCCCTCCTCTCGTGCCCATGAGGTGAGGATTAGTTCGCGTTCTAGCAGAGGGTTGTAGGGATGCTCAGCATCGCAAAGCTCAGCATTGGTCAGGGGTATCGCTACTTGATGGACTCTATTGCTGTTGGGGATGGTGGGTGCGATCCTGGATCAGCGCTCACTCGTTATTACGCAGAATCTGGTACGCCGCCTGGGAGGTGGAAGGGGGCGGGACTCGGGGACTTAGGAGATGGAGTGGGCCTCGAGTTGGGGTCAGAGGTGAGCGAATCCCAACTCTGGAATCTCCTTGGTCTCATCGCTGACCCCATCACGGGTGAAAGTGTTGGCCAGGCGATTCCGCGGCCTAAGTCTGTAGTTGGGGAGGGTGTGAGCTCTGCTGCCTCTGGCGCCAAACCCGTCGCAGGTTTTGATCTCACGTTCTCACCACCAAAGTCGGTCTCAACGCTTTGGGCCTTGGCCGATGAGGCGACCAAAGCCACGATCTATGCGTGTCATGAGCGCGCGATTGATCTGGCCCTTGCCTACGCCGAGGCCCACGTCATTCACTCACGATCTGGCAGGAATGGAGTACTCCAAGAAGACGTTCATGGGGTGTCGGCGGCAAGTTTTACCCACTATGACTCGCGAGCTGGGGATCCCCAGCTTCACGATCACGTCATCGTCTGGAATCGAGTCAAGTCAGTCTCAGATGGGAAGTGGAGAACCATCGATGGGGCGGGGTTGTATGCCTCGGTGGTAGCGCTCGGGGTCTTACATGAGGGGATCTTAGCTGATCTCTTAACCGAGGCACTCGGAGTTGCCTGGGAGGAACGGGCGACTCCTGGTGGCATGAGAAAGTCTGAGATCAAGGGGGTACCGGTTTCTCTGATGGATGCCTTCTCACAACGGGTAGGAGCGATTAGGACCCGTAGAGCAGAGCTCGTCGGAGCGTTTCGGGAGAGCCACGGGCGAGAGGCGACGGGGACCGAGATCCTTCGACTCTCCCAACAGGCCAATCTCGAGACTCGAGAGGAGAAGGTTCACCGCTCCCTTTTGGAGATGAGTGAGCTGTGGTGCGAGCGGGCACAAGAACATCTCGGGTTTGAACCGCATGAGTTGGTTCTCCATGTTTGTGACTCCAATGATCTACCGGTACTTGGTGCCGATGACTTTGGGGATGAGATGTTGGCTGAGAGCGCGGGGGTGATTCTTCACTGTGTTGGGAAGAGTCATGCAACCTTTACGCGTGCCAATGTCCTGGCCGAGGTTCACCGTTTTCTCCAAGGGATGCGCTTTGTGGATCCAACCGAGCGTATTGCGCTCGGGGAGCGGCTTGTTGTGTTGACCCTCGAGCGTGCCGTTGAGCTCTCTCCTCCTGAGCTTCATCACAGCCCAGCGGTACTTCGTCGAGCCGATGGCACGTCGCGTCTTCGAAGCCTCGATCGACGCCGCTATACCACGCAAGAACTCCTTCGCGCAGAGGGTCGGATCTTTGCGGCGGGGGAAGATCGTGGGGGGCCGTCTATTGACCAGGGTGTGATTAAGGAGATAGTGGGGGGCGGTTCTGGAGTGAGTGTTGGAGTCACAGGGGGCCCTCGTTTGAGCTCAGAACAACAACGGGTGATTGAGTTGATCGTCACCTCGGGAAGGAGCGTTGATCTCTTGGTCGGTCCCGCTGGTACTGGTAAGAGTACGACCATGGCAGGCCTTCGTTCCCTCTGGGAACGCGTGTATGGTGCGGGTAGCGTTTTGGGAATCGCACCATCGGCCACGGCTGCTGAGGTACTCGGGGCTGAACTCGCGATTGGTGCTGAGAACACAGCGAAGTGGTTGCATGAATGGAGACAAAGGGAGGCGCGAGAGCAAGAGGTGAAGCGGTTGAGTGCCCTCCTCCCCCACCTGTCGTTGGGGAGTCGAGAACACCGCGAGGTGACAAGGAAGATCGAGGCTCTGGGTTCGGAACTTAATCGCTGGCAGTTTCGCCAAGGGCAGTTGATCATCCTTGATGAGGCCTCATTGGTTGGAACCTTGGAACTCGATGAACTCATCACGATGGCAAAAGGTGCGGGTGCCAAGATCGTGCTCGTTGGGGATCCAGCACAACTTAGCAGTGTTGGAGCCGGGGGCATGTTCGGAGCACTGGTGCGAGAGCGCGAGGATGATGTCCCAAGGTTAGGGGAAGTGCGGCGCTTCTACGAGGAGTGGGAACGAGAGGCCAGCGTTGGGTTGCGGGCTGGGGATGTGAGCGCCATTGAGGTCTATGACAATCATCATCGTGTCATTGGCGGAGATCGTGATGCGATGTTGGATGCATTGTATGCCGGGTGGCGAGGAGATGTGTTAGCCGGCAAGGATTCGCTCATGATTGCACCAGATCATGACAGTGTCAGAGAGCTCAATGTGAGAGCTCGAGAGGAGAGGATCGAACGAGGAGAGGTCACCGAGGCGGGAGTGAAGCTCAGAGATGGCATGACGTGTGGCATTGGGGATGAGATCGTAACGAGGGAGAACAATCGCCTACTCGGCTCCCGAAATGGGTGGGTCAAGAACGGGGATCGCTGGAGGGTAAATGCGATTGACGGGGATGGATCGCTGTGGGTGCGACGCATCGATGGGAAGGGCGAGGTGCGCCTACCAGGTGATTATGTCACGTCATCGGTTGAACTCGGCTATGCCACCACCGTCTATCGGGCCCAGGGGAGAACCGTCACGAGTGCCCATACCTTGGTAGGCGCAGGTACCACTATAGAGGTGCTCTATGTCGGAGTCACGAGAGGTCGAGAGGCCAATCACCTCTATGTCGATACCGGCTTCGGTGAGGAGCAGAGTACCTCCCATGGACCGAGTCGAGAGCGTGGCAGTGCGCGTGAGGTCCTTGTTGGATGTCTCGCAAACTCTGGAGTCGAACTCGGTGCGACCGAGACGATCCGGGTGGAACAAGAGGGCGCCGAGAGCATTGGGTGCCTCTTTGGGGAGTACGAGACGATCGCCCGATTGGCCGAGGAGGCACGGTATCAGAGGCTGTTGGAGGCTCTTGCGATTCCGGGGTTTGAAGAGCTGCGCACGAGCGAGGCCTATGGATCATTGCTCATCGCACTTCGTGGTGCCGAGGCTCGTGGCATCGACCTCGAGCGTGATCTGACTCTCTTGGTTGGTGAGGAGAAGGATCAACTGTCTGGAGTTGAGGACACGGCAACCGTTATGGCGGAACGTGTTCGAAGTTGGACCGAGAAGTATGGGGCCCGCGAATTGGGCAAGGCTGAGTTCATCGTTGGGCTGATGCCAAAGGCCAGAGGGGTTGACGATCAAGACTTTGGACGAGCACTTGAGGAACGCGAATACGCCATCAGACAGCGAGCCTTCGCGCTCGTAGAGCGCGCGCTTCTAAACCGGGAACCGTGGATTCTGGGACTCGGTTCGGTGCCAAGGGACCCGAAGCTTGAGCTCAAGTGGAAGAACTATGCTGCAACGGTCGCCGCCTACCGCGAACTCAGGGGGATCTCGCCATCTGCGGCGTATACCAAGGGATCGATGGCGACCATAGCGCCACAGCAAACTAGCCAGAGGCGACAAGTTCGAACAGCGATTCAACGAGCAAGGCGCATTGCGGAGATAGCGTCTGGTGGTTCAGGTGAGAGTCAAACCTTTGACCCCGATAGGAGCCCGTCAAGTGATTGGGGGGTCGGTTGGCCGCCTATCCCAACGGTGTAAGCGACACATTCGAGATTGTGGGCTCTCGAGACGCATGCGGATGGAGTTGCTATCTTATAGGGCAACTCCGAGTCATTCGGTCCAAACAGCCTGCGTCACTGGCGTAAGGGTAGCTTGGGCGAGGGAGTACCCGGTGAGGGAGTCGTTGAGAGCCAGAATCTGAAGTTGGCGTCTTACAACACCCACGTGACATGGGCCGAGACGGAGATGGGGCGTTAGGCACCATCCCGTGCCAATAAGGTCCCCTAGCGACCGTAGACGCCAACTTAGCCCACAAGATTGGTGAGACGAGTTCTGGAGGTCGACAGGTCCTAATGCGAGCGGTAGGCTCTTGGAGTGCACCTGAGCATTGACAAACCACGCCACACGGCTCGGACTCGACTGCGCGGCATCGGGGACGCAGACCTCGATGACCTCTACGCATATCGATCGCTCCCTGCAGTCTTTCGCTACATCCCTGGTGAGCCAATGACCCGTGAACAGGTCCAAGACGCCATTGCCACACGCTGGGCTCGGCGTTCGATCGATACCGAGGGTGAAGGCGTTCGCATTGGGGTCGAACTTGTAAGCTCTGGACACCTCATTGGGGATGTGAGCCTGTGGGTTGCGAGCCTTCATGACTCCTGTGGGGAGATCGGGTGGATTCTCAATCCCACCTTCACTGGCCAGGGTTTTGCAACCGAAGCCGCCCACGGAGTGCTCCATCTCGCATTCTCTGAGCTTGGGCTGCGTCGGGTGATCGCAAGAGTCGATGCGCGCAACACTGCATCGCTCCGGCTTGCGACAAGACTCGGCATGCGCCAAGAGGCCCACTTGGTAGAGAACGAACTCTTCAAAGGTGAGCTCACCGACGAGATAGATTTCGCACTGCTGTCGCGAGAATTCGAGGCACTCCCCCACATCGCCGGGTGCCTCATCTAAAACATCACTGGAAGCTCAGAATAGGCTCCTCAACGCGAGTTCACAGAGCTTGAGTGGACGGCTAGGGCCACTCACCTTTGCTGGTGGCCTTGGACATCGTTCTTCTCACTCCGCGCGTATCCGAGAAGGTGCGGCAGCGAGCTCCCCGTCGTCGCCTGTCCATCTCAGCGAGCGCACCGGCTATCTCCCGTGGCACCGCTTGTCGCCTTCGTCACCACTTCGGATCTCCAGGTCGGTCGCACGAGCATCAACGCATAGGTTTAGAATCGGAAGTTGCAGTAGAGATCTGGCCTTGATCTCGATCTCCACAACGACTCAATAACCCCCGGTTTCTTGGAGACTCCTACTCTCCGGCACGATGGAGTTCCCATGGCAGGAGTTCAAGCGTTACTCACCTCCAGGTAAGGGATAGGGCTATTCGCAAGGTTGTGGACCACCCTTTTTGAGTGGGCCGCGAATACCTCTGTTGCAAGCAAGCTCGCCTATGCCCCCGACGGACCCTGCGCCACTGGGTGCGCCAAACCGAGATCGACACCATGAGCCGCGAGAAGCCAAGCGGTCCTGGCCAATCAGGAGCCAACTTGCTCCACGATCATTCGGTTCCGGCTTGCTCCACTACGAGGATACGAGCAATGCCAACCGGGTGAGCAACGTGTTCATCACCAGACTCGACGAGACAGATCATTCCAGGACTGAGCCGGCGTTGTTGTTCGACTCCAGACTCGCGATAGTGCATGTCGATCTGACCATCGAGTACCACAAAGGCCTCGGGTCCATCATTGACATGCCAGTGATAGGGTTGGTCCGTCCAGTGAAGGCGAACGGTTGCCGTATCGAGATTGAGTAAGTCAAGCGCATCCCAGGGGCTTGATCCTTCGAACTGAGTGCTATCCACAAAGCGCATGTAGACCGAGGCTACTATCGCCTCGTCACGGTAACGGTCATATCCGTGTTGGGGAAGAAAGATCCCACAATAGGGATCATGCCGATCAGCCCTCGATCGAATTATGAGCAGTTGGCTCCATTAGTTCGATCCGATTGCCAAAAGGATCTTCGGTGTACGCTCTTACATACCCCTCAAGGGGTTCGTCGGTAACCACTGGGGAGCCCGCTGCCTCGAGTATTGCACACAAATCTTCTAGGTTGCTAACGAGAAGTCCTGGGTGTGCCTTGCGTTGAGGCCGGAAATCAGCCTCCACTCCCAAGTGGATCGTCACCGACTCACCCTGAAACCAACAGCCACCACGTTTTGCAAGGTTGGCAGGCTTGGGTATCTCGGTAAGGCCCAACACCGCTCCATAAAACTGGCGCGCAATCAACTCGCCCCCAACGGGGATTGCCAGCTGGATATGATCGATTCCGGTTACTCCCATGCGCAGAGCGTAGTAGCACGAACCAATCAGGCTGACACGAAGAAGGTGACCATGCCTTCAACCCCAGCCCGCGACAGATCCCATCCTCCTCAAGATCCTAACGGCCAATCAATACACGAATAGCTAGTGCGGGTATCCTGTCGCCCGCCCGCAGAGAGCACCTCGCCGCCGCTAAGGACTTTGCAGGACTACACTTGCCTATTTACCCAACTCCAAAGCCGGAGCTGATACAATGGAAGCCGTGTTACGAAGAGCTCAGAACGTCAGCCTCGACTACCAACCGGGCTTCTTTCGCGCCAATGGCTGGTTGAGCTTGAACATCGGAAGCACATCTCGTCGCCTCTACAAGCTCGGTCGTGACGACTACGTCGCGCTTGTAGACCGCGCCAACAACGAGCCAATCTTGCTACTCGAACTCGGAGAACGTCACTACTGGTGGTTTCAAAGTCGCTTCTACATCGACATCGACGGCCTCAGCGAAGACGAAGTCAATGCACTGCTGGTTACTCGACTCCAAAGAGAACGTCAACACATTGCAAACGCACAGGCCACTATTGCGAGCGGCACACAGCCGCAACCTTCAGGTCGGAAAAAAATACCAGAGGACGTGAAACAACTAGTTATGGTCCGCGATGGCGCTAAGTGTGCCTACTGTGGATCAACGGTAGATATCCAATTTGATCACATTATCCCCATATCGCTCGGTGGCTCGTCCAATCCCGAGAATCTGCAGATACTCTGTGGGCCATGCAACCGACGTAAGGGAGCTGGCGTAGCCATCGATCCACGATACATAAATCCACAAACCACAAGCTCAGCCACTACAACACCAACCCTGCCGCACGACCAAAGCGTTCCCTGGTGGCAACAACCTGGCATGCAAAGCTAGCCTTCTAACCCTACATCCACTCCGACATCAGCCCCGAAAGGCACACACAAGATAGCGCATGAAAGTAACCTCACGAAACCTTCGATAATCTAGTTCAGCTTTTGCTTGACTCCAGACAGCAGCACTTACTTCTCTGCGAATCGCTTTCGCTCGAATATCAAAATCAATTCGCTCAGCCGAACAACGTTTCCGAAGATCGGCAAGCTCACCATTCAAAGATTTGATTCGTAATGCAGACTGATCATGAAATTGCTGACGCTGAGCAACGATTAGCGACCGAAGTGCTGACTCCTGCGAATTTAAGGATTGCCGTTGATGCAGATATTTCGCCTGAACCATCTGGAGCTCGGCCGTGGGTAAGGACATCGGTTGCCTCTGCCGAAAGTACTTTTCCGTCGCTTGACGCCAATTCTCTAGCGACCGTGCCTTTGTCTCACCAATGCCCTTTGGATGTATATGAGCCCCATTTCGCATGATAATATAGACCTGCGAATTACTACCACGGAATATACCGGTGAAATCAGCAGCAGTCCTTATCCCGCATCTTACGAGCTCCATTTTCAGACTATCGCCAATACCTTGTATCGTGGTCGATTGAATTGTCGATGCCCTCAATTGATCGGCGATATAACTGTTTTGTAAGATCTGAAGACGACTGCTAATATCAAGAGACTCTGTAACCATGAGTGAGTTCAGTTTAGCTTCTACCTTTGCAATCTCCCTAGCGCTCCGCGCCTCGGCCTCCTGTAACAACTTGCTTTCGGAATCACGAGTCTCCTTGACTCTTTTTTCAAATCCTGCAACAGCCCGTCTTTCCCGAACATCCACTAATTGACGCTCCTTCTCGACAGTAGCTGCAAGATATTCAGATCTTTTCACCAAACCCGCTTGCTGATTTAAATGATGGAGACACTGTCGTTTTTTCCGTACCACGTCTAAACGATTATACCACCACTGGCTTAAACCAAGAACGACAATAATCAGCGCCACTCCACCAATGCCGGCATCAGCGACGCGGATGGCTGACAAATCCACAAGCACGATCAGTACAATAATCAATATGAGACCACTAGCATACATGAGTCTAGGTCCACCACATTGTGGTTTAAATGCAACTCGTGGGACTGGAGGTAAGTTAGCAAGAATCCAAGTGGGATCAATTGCTGTGTCGAGCGTCCCTGGCGCAGCCGACTCGATCGACTTCAACCAATCATCGATCAATACTGATAAATCCTTATCACCATCTTCCGACAGAGTTGTAGATTGCGTAGTAACAGCAAACTGACGGCCAACATTACGTTTCGGCAATACCGTACTATCGAGTATCGGAATTGCATCGAGATTACTGGCCAACGACTGCGTCCAGATTTGGCTAAGTGTCCACAATCGGCTATCGCTGTTCTGAGCTAATGCTGCCAAGGCAAGTGAGCCTTCGGGCGCGAGGTAGTCCCCCTTGCCCAAAATAAGAGCTTCAACGCCATCATGATGGAAGCGCGTCCACAAACTCGGATCTACCGCAAGCGCGATGAGGGAGCCATAAATTATCCAAGCCGAGAAACGATCTAAATACGACCCCCAATGCTTCATCGAACGAATCGGTGACTGATAGTTTGCGTGACCTATTTCACTTGCTCCAAGGTTAACCAAGCCAGGGACATACATACCGTCATAATCAATCAACTTTAGTTCACCAGCCGATGTCACAAGTAGGTTCCCATGCTGTAAGTCACCATGTGCGATCCCAGCGGAGGCCATGTCATGGTTCATTTGAAGGAACTTGCTGGCCAGATCCGATAGCACTTTTGGCTCTGACAAATGTGCCTCAATAAAGTTAATAAGCCCCGTTGCTTCGACCCATTCCATCCTGAGAACTGGATACCACACCCCCAAGCAGAGGATACCTTCTGGTACGTAATCAAAGGGTACTAACCAAGGTTGATACAGCTTCGATAATGTTTCACTAATATATTGATAGCGCATCTGCTGATTTGCCGCATAACGAGTAAAACATTTCACGGCCCATGTTTTGCCGTCGACGCCCTCGACTGTAAAAACACTTGCATAGTTACCACTAATTGGCTTAGGTAGGCCGAAATGGTCTGTCTTCATCTTCCCACCAGCCAGAATTGGATCCTTGAAACAGGCGTTAGGGTGCTGCAGTGTTTCCCGATATTGGGCACCGGTTGGATAGCTGGACCCCTCTGACATCGACTTAATAGAGGTCAATCCGGACAAGTGTGGTGTCATCATCGCGCAAGGTGCCTTCATCCCGACGAGCATTCACCCAAGTTTGAAAATCTACTACGAAGTCGATGGTGTCCAGATCTCGCAGAGGTGACCAGGGCATTTCACCAGCGTGAGCGCTCCGGAGAAACCACGCAGCGAGGGCATCTGTAACGACATAGAAACTGTCGTCCTGTTGCCATGTGCCCGAGATCTTTACCAAACACTTGGCAACCACTGAGCTGTCAGCACCACGGCTCGACAAAAGCGGGGGCTGATAGGAAAACGAACTCTCATCTTGGATCGGGAAACATGCAAGCAGCCTTTCATCCCGTACCTGGAAGAGACAGGAATCGCCAATGGCTACAGCTCTCCACTTCGGCAAGGAATTGGCACTACCCTCAACAAAGTCAACAGCAATGATTGTAGAATAGGCTCCCCTTGCAAGTCCAGGCTCTTCGAACCACTGTATGGGCGCATCACGTGCCTCACGATCAGAACGGTACTTAGCTAACTCTTCACCCCAGTCAGTCACTGCAGTTTGATACGCGCTAACAAACCCGGCCTTACTCTTCGTTGGGCTCACCGCGATACCAAATGATGTAGCAAGTTTGGCGGCCCATCGGCCTGCTAGCAATGACTCAGTAGCTCCATCAGTCACCACGACACGGAGCGACTTCTTGGTGACCTCACCAGATGCAGTAGGACTCACCCAGAACGAATCCTCACACTCATCCATCGAGCAATCTCGCTTCGCAACTGCAAACGTCGCGACATTTGCTAGCATCTCACCACCTTAACGCAGGTCAGAGGCCCTAGTACCAATATCCAAGAACTGTACGATTGAGGTAACATCAGCATTGAATACGAAACCACGAGTTCCATCGGACACCGGTATGCCTTGTTGCTGGGTGTAACTACGCATGCCACTCGGCAAAGTACTCGACAAGTTGAACAAAGTTCTAGCGTACTGGTTCTCAAGGGCAGCTTCACTGTCTGGAAAACTAATCGCATTGCTTGAATCCGAAGAAACATGCAGGTTAAACAGCAGAGTAGGACCGTCTACACTCTCGAGCTGACGTATGCCATCGGCGGCAGCACCAGGATCTCCATCAGTCGATTCGCCATCAGTGAGGTTCAACACGACTGGCGGAAAACACCCCGGATGGTCAACCAACCATGCTGCCACTATCGATCGCGCCCGAGTCAGGGCCGCCGACATGGGTGTTCCACCGTTGGCGACAGGATCGACCCAAACTGGAAACCGCACGTCCTGCTCCACTAGCCCGCCAGCACCATCCGGGACTTTCTTCGATCGCGACTCCAACCGAGCCGGTGATGAAGCAATCTCACTTAGTGGAACAAGATCGCGGTTTGCAAGCGGACCGGACAAAACAGGACCAACCGTGGTCCCGTAGCCTATGACGCCTACGTAGAAATAGTCGCGAACACCCTCTTCTTTGGCGCACTTGATGCAAAGTTCCGACAACAGCCGATTTAGTGCATCTGCCACAACATCGCACTTCCGCTGGCCCTCCCCACTCCCAATTAAATCCTGCATGGAGCCTGATTGGTCAACCAGGAAAACAAAACACGTTGGATTGGCACGACTGATCTCTACTGCGTACATACTGCCCCTTCCTCTGGAACTCCAAAGCCGGGAGGCTAGGCGGCCAGATTCATTCCGACAGCCTAGTATGCCCTCGCTTGATTGGATTCGAAATTTGTTGCTACTGATAGGACATTGATTGTCTTTTTTGCTTAGAAACTTCCTGAGGGCTTTGCGCATGGCCCAAAGAGGAAGTACCAGGTGCAAGGCACCCTTCACCGGCTGGGCGGTTCTGATCTATCACAATCACCGCGGCAAGACCGCATGTGGTGTCCCGGTCGTCGTCCCAACCTACCCTAGTAATGCCCGACTCGAAGCCCAATACCCTCAGTCATGAGTGCCTTGTCAATGGGATCGTGCGCGCTTTGAACTTCTTGGGCGACCCAGTTGTCTCGGTATTGCTTGCCTTAGAGGATACCGGCATCCCCCGTACCGGAGGGAAGATGTGCCACCTCTGTTCGACAATCTGTAGTGCGCGACTCATTGGCATCCCCCTGATCCCCGAGACTTGGTGTTCAGTGATGAGCACTGGCTGCTTGACTCCCTCTCGGTCTGTGTCGCTAGTTGGTTCAATTAACGCATTGTGTGTAGAACTTGGGCTAGTTAGAATTGGCTGTACACGACCAAAAGGGGTCAGACCACGATGAGCGAGTTGGCAATCGACACTTCATTTGACTTTCGCTCTGACGCTAGAGGGAAGGATCCCGATAGTCATAGTCCAACCCTTCGCCGCTATCACCGGCTGCTCTGGAGCAAGGCACTCCCAGATGGAAGGTCTTTTGAGCTCAATGCTACGACTCCCGGGGTTTATTTGCACCATCGGTCCGATCTTGGTGAGTTTTTCTTGTCCAGTGACTCGATTATTCCAACCTTCACCCGTTGGAAGCGGATGGCCGATATTGTCGGGCACTACTCGGAGGCCGAAAATGATGCCTTTCGAGGTCTGAGCTACACCATTGGCGGGATGATGATCTTCCCCAGCAACCAGGTGAATAAGTTGCCCACCTTGAATGGGGCTCGAGGGTTGACCCGGTCCATCGCTGACAGGATGGATCTCACCCTTGAGTGTATTCGCCTGTTTTACCTGGGAAAGGAGAGTCCGCTAGGGGCAACGCTGGAGCGCTATCGGGAGTTCTTCGAAATCTTTGGTGACTTCTCCGGGTATGTCGGGTTCTTTCTCCTCCAAGACCTGGTGGAGCCAGACCTCTCACGAGTGAAGTTCTTACATCCCTTCGCCGACTTCAATGGGAACGCAGTACCCAGTGATCTCGAGAGTTATCGGGCATATCGAGCCCAAACGATTGCATTCATCCACGCGCGCAATCGGCGAATCGAGGAATGGGTCACTGGAGGGTTGGCGTAGTCTCGCTGTTGGTCGGCTCCAACACACCCGCCAGCCGGTCCACGGCTCCACGAAGGGCCTCATGGCCAAGGTGGGCATAGACCTCATCGGTGACGCGGGTGGAGCTGTGGCCAAGGACTCGAGAGACTTCCGGGAGTGGGGTTCCAGCGGCGAGCATGAGCGAAGCTGCGGCGTGGCGGAGTTCGTGGACGTGACGGCGACCAAGGCCCGCTCTCATGGCAAAGGCCTGGAAGGCCTTTGAGGTGTTATCAGGATCGAGGGGAGTTCCAGTCACTGAGGTAAAGAGATAGTCCTTGGCGGGGGTAAAGCCGAGTTCGCTGAGATAGTCGTATTCTCGTTGTTGGGACTCTTGGTGGTGCTCGAGGGCCTCGAGGAGGAAAGCAGGGAGCGGTATGGTGCGGGTTGATCGTGCGGTCTTGGTGGGGCCCTCGATCACCTTGGAGCCAGATTTGACGCGAGCTCGTGAGATGGTGAGGGTTTTGGCAATGAGATCCACATCACTCCAGCGGAGTGCAAGTGCCTCTCCACGTCTCAGTCCAAGGGCAAGAAGGAGTAACCACAGGACCCCGAGGCGATCGTCCTTGGCGGCACTGAGGAGTTGTCGGGCTTCTTCGACGCTTAGGGCTTTTGGTTCTTTGCGTTCGAGTTTGATCGGTCGTGCATGATCACAGGGATTGGAGGCGATCAGGCGCCAGCCAACGGCAGCCTTACAGGCTTGGGAGAGTACCACACGGATGAGTCGACGAGACCGGGGCGAGAGACCTGCTTGGCTCAGTTGATCAACGAAGGTATCAACTTGGGTTGGGGTGAGACGTTCGATGCGGACATGACCAAGACGGGTTTTGATATGGGTAGTTGCCCACTCGTATTGGGTGAGTGTCGATCCTGCGATATCGGTCTCATGGATTGCGAGCCAACGGTCCAGGAGTTGTGAGACGGTGGTTGAGGCGTTCTCTGTTACTCCAGCATCACGAACACCACGGAACTGGGCCAGGACTGATTCAGCCTCTGCTTTGGTGCGACAGCGCTTTGATCGGGTGATGACACGACCATCAGGACCAGTCCATTTGAGGAGGGCACGCCACTGACTACCGGCGCGATAGATGCTTCCTTGACCGCGGGTTCGGCGGGTGGTCATGGGTTGACTTTAGTGGTTATCGATAATGCGGGCAGAAATTGGAACTTTCTCACGTTACTACTCCTCCCTATCATCATTCCAGCAGGTCTCCTTGAGTCTGCTAAACACCAGAAGGTTAGCGGAACCGCAGTGCTGCACGACCACGGACAAATAATTGCACCGTGGCTGACAACAAATCGCACGGAACCGGTGGTGGTGTCTGGACATTTTATGTGGCTCGTCTCACAAACGAAGTGGACCGGGCGCGAGGGGCCTTCCATCCTCTATCCCACCGCTAACACCGTCATATTTGAACCTAGCGATATTGCTGGGAATCCACGACGGGCCGTTTGGGATGGGAAAACCAGCAGCCGGGAATTACCTACAACACGTACTAAAACACTGTTCGTCGTGGGTATGCCTCTTGATTCCACTAATGTCAGTATGCAACAATTCTGCGAACATTTCCGACATGCGTAGTGGCTGTGACCGGCAGTGCCAAAGAAACCTTTAGAAACCGGGAGTACGTCAGTTCGTCGCTTCTCTGCTGGAGTTTGTGCTATCGGATCGTAGAAGCATCATCATCCACGTGAGGATCTCGAAGAGACGTTCTCGTGCCTGGTCGGTGAGGAAGGCCGTAAGAGCCATGTTCGGGCGCGTACTGTGCTTGCGCTCGTCTGCATTAGCGGTGGGGATTTGGTTGAACTTACGAATGACCTCCTCGCGAAGCGCTACGTCCTCAAAGGCGGTTGAAGTCTTGAGATATTGAAGTTCGATCTCCAAATAGACGTTAGTACCGCTCGTCCATACCGAAGCGAAAGGGTAAGAGTGTCCTTCCACGTCGATACCCAACATGACCGAGCCATACCGTTTTCCTCTGCCCCAATCGATTCGGAGGTCGTTACGTCGTGCCCATTCAAGGATTTCTCGAGCGAGCTGTGTCACATCCTCTCCTCCGGTGTCTAGAAACGCATCCATAATGCTCTCTTCATCCCACGTTCGCGTTGCTACGCTCGTCCGATCGCGGTTGCTGACTTGAGCGCGGACGGTGTTACCGATGAGCTTTGGAACAATCACCCGTACTCCAGGGAGACTCGTCGCGCTCAAGTACTGAGGAAGCTCTACTGCATACACCTCCGTCGATCGAAGATGCTCGTTTAGAAACTCCACGAGTACTCGGAGCGAATCCGGAATGGCATCAGCAACAAAGATACACCTGACACGGCCAGCTACGAGGTTTTCGTCCGCCCGAATCCAGAACTCATCGGGGTCGAGTTCTTCTCCCAGTAAGAACTCGAAGAGATCTCCCCTACTCTCCTCGCCTCCAGATTCAAACCATGCCTTGAGCGTCCCGGACCCAAGATACAGAGTGGCATTGGCGACGTAATCCAGCATCTGGGCGACTACCTCTCGACGTGCACGAGTATCGGAAGAGCGTTTCACTTCAACAAAGGTTGGGATCGCAAATTGGTCGATCAAAATATGATCGACCGACCACCAATCACTGCCTCCAGCTTCCTTTGGGATCCCACCTTCCTGTTTGACAAGAAGCCATCGGACCGGCTGATCTTGGCTCATCCCGGGGATCATTTCAGGGTGGTCAGTGATAAGTTGCTGGAGATCGACCTCGCGTTCATAAGAAGTGCGCTCGACGGTTGTCAGCTTGCCATCCGTCCCGATCATGAAGATGGGTTCAACCACGCTTCCTCCTCTTATAGTTTTCCACTGGTCACCGCTTCATTGACCGAGTGCTTGTTGGCGGGTAGGACCAGGTTATCCCATCTTTTGAGTTCCTGCTAGCAGACGACGTAGTGAGGACCCTTTGTGAGGGGTGGATGCCACTCGAAATGCTCATGACGTAGGGGGTGATTGCCACTGGGAACCCACTCCCCCACAGGCCCACCATGTTGACCCGTGTCCTCAGTGCTACCCAAGCGCTACCAAATTATAGAGCGTCAGATGGAAGCAGACATGGTTTTTCCGAAGGGTTGGCGCTATCGCGCCTGCTCAAATCCCAATTTGTCGACAATGACAGCTGAGGAGCCATTAACCAACCGGAATTGCGCCTCGAGGCGGTCTATCTCAAGCTCCTGCCGGCACAGCTCGATTGCTGCATCAGGGCCCTGGGTAATGAGACCATGACCGCCCCGTGGAACGAACACACCATAGCGGAACATCTCGACACACTTGCCGTGGAAGTACCAAGAGGTTATTTCGACACCATCTCGTCCCATTGGAGACTCATCGCGGTAATAGTGAGGTCCACATCAGGGATTGAGAGGGAGGTGTAGAGACACCTGTTTGGTTGCCTATGCGGTTGCCTATGGAGTCTGCGAGCTGACCTGCAGACACTCGTTGGTAAATGCATTTCCCCTGTTCAGATGGGCTTAGTAGGACTCTCTGGAACCCCAATAACGGTAGCGTAAGCAACTGGCAGCAAAGACTGGGGTGCGCTACACGAGCGCGTGGTATGTGCTTCGCCGGCTCCGCATCGCTATGAGCCAGCGCGAAGAGCAGTACCTGCTCAACGGCGAGGTCGATGTAGATCACATTTTCGTGGGCGGGGTGCTTCCTCAGGCGACCGGGGCGCTCAACCCATAAGGTGCCCTGCCTCATTACGGTGAGTCTCGATGAGCACTCGTATCCAAAGTACATGCGGGCCACGCCAGTAGACGCATGGGATCAGCTCGAAGTAACTAAACGGGTGCTCGACATGGTCGACGTGAACGCAACAGTTAAGACGGACGGCATGGGTGGCTTCGACGACCTTTCCGACATGGGCTACACCCATATTCAGACCATTTCGGCGCGCCTGGGCGAGGACGAGCACTTCTCCCCGGTTCTCCAACACCCAGATCGCGAACCTGAAGGCCCAGATGCAGGGGACATACCATCGTCGGCCATCGAAGCGCCATATCGCGTCATATCTCGATGAACACTGCTTTCTATTCAACCGACGACACATCCAAGTCGGAATTATGGACAGACTGCTCAACGCCTGCGCGCTCAGCGTACCGATCCGAGTCGCAGGGCACGCCTGAGCAATACCGCTCGTACAGAAAGCCTGGTGAGCGCGCGTCTCTGACGACGAATTCCATAGGCATGACCAGTTTTGGGAATCCGTGCTTGCCTGGTACCGCAGCGAACGCTCACAATGACGACTCAAACAATAGATACGCGCCTAAGGAACTTACCCCTGTCGTCATACGGTGGATATGCAGATAGGAAGACTTCCTCATTGGCACCTGTGTAACGCGCCAAGACATCGGTCTCAGTTCTCAATGTATTTTCGGGCCCAGTTTGTCTAGCTCGTGCAAATGTAACTGGTTCTATTGACATCGTCTAGACCGAACAGGATCTGGAGCAATTCTGGTAGCATTTTCTTCCCTCGCGGGCTCTCCAGGTTGGCTTGTTTGATTAATCCATTCTGGCAGAGACCCTGGGACCCCCCCAAACTCACCCTGGGACTTGCCTATAACTGACTAAATTTTCCAATCAAATCTGAAGAGCTACTTAACTCGAGAGGCTTCGAGGCTAGGAAGTGGACGTGGCGGCCGAGCTGACCAATGAACAGGGGCTGGTCCTGCAGCTCGTACACGAGAAGTACCATGTGCAGGCGGCCTGGCCCACATTTGGCACGTTGGATCGTCGCGTAGCCCGAGCCAAGCGGTTCTCGTCGACACCTCCGGCATTTCCGGCGTTCTTATCGGGGTCGGGGCGCTCGGTGGCACCCGCTGGCCAGCGATTGCCATGTGCTTCGGGCGTATGGCGACGGATTGCACCGACGAGCCTCGTCCGGTCCCGTGCACACCGCCGCCGCACTATCCTGCGCGAGGTGTGGCCGGAGGTGGTCGACCACCTCTCCTCCGGCGTTCCCGCCGGATTCGCTCTCCCTGAAGCGGGCGTACAGCTCGCCGACTGAGGACCTCTCGCACTTCGAGATCCGTTTCGTGCGTTTGCCGAAGACTATCGCGCAACAGGGCGATTCGGAGAATGCCTCGACGACCTCAAGATCCGTCTCGCCGATCCCGTGGTCGACCGCCTCATCGAGGCGCTCCGGATCATGCGGGACGTCAGCGGTACAGCAGATCTCGGACGCCTACTGCGGACGCTCGCGCTCTTCCTGCGTAAGGACGTTGACAACGCATAGGGAGAGGCCAATGCGCAGGTCGAAGTGGAAGATGTGTAGCAGGGCCTACCGCGTCGAGCGCCACGCAATATGCGGGTGACCTCGTTCATCGTCGGTGACGGTGCTCGGCATGTCATCCTGCGGTAGTGCCTCGAAGAACGCGATGTGCTGCGTCCAGCAGTCTCGGTAGAAGTTCTGGAACACGAACCGCACGAACGCTGCAGGCGCCATCGGTGACTCGCATGCGATACGGCAGCTCGCTACATTCAGCGTCAGGTGTGTGGATGGGTGCCCTTCGGCAGCGGCGCCAGGGTCGAAGTCGAACCGGATCGCAGTCTGCATGGTGATGTCGTCATGCGGGTTGTTGGCATAGCAGTCAAGCACTTCAGACATCGGCACATTTTTCTCGAGATCGTCCTGATCCTTCTGATCGATCCTGTACGGGCATGGCACATACGCGAGCCGATGGGCGCTGATCTGACCCTTGGCGACTCGGTAGCGGATCTGCAGCAACGCGCCATCGGAAAACCTCGCGGAGTACTCGCCGGCTTCAGCCCAACGCCTATACGTCCTTATGGTCGGGTAATCAGCGAAATCGACGAAACGTTCTAGCGGCGTCGGCGACCGCCAAGTAATCGTATCGCCCAATACGATGATCGGGTTAACGAAATTAACCAATTCCCGCTCCCACAGGTCTTGGAGAAGCTGATGGACAGCCATCCTCAACGCGTTAGCCGTTGTCATCGGGCAGATGCAACTGATTGAGGTACTTCGACAATTGCTGCACGAGTTTTGCGGGCAACTGATCCGGTGAGATTTCTTTGCGTTCGAATGCCGCCGCGAGTTCCTCCAGTGTCATCAGCCCGCGTGCCGATGCCCGGTCCGATTTGAGGTCCGCGTTGATTCGACGCATCTCCGCCAGCTGATCAGCCGCAGGGATGGCGAACTTCAGTTTGAAGCTGGCTTTTTGCACCTGCTCGGCTTCGGCAGCAATAACCGCCATCATCGCCCCGTAGCCGCAAACCCGTACCCATGCCTTGCTGCGGGTGATCGCAGTAAAGATGGTGTTCCGCCTGCTGACTTCGTTTAATGCAGTCCCGGCATACTGCGCGTCGACGACGTAGACCATCGGCGCTTCGTTGCCCTTAGCGCGGAAGATATGAGCCACCGCGATGGAACCGCGGATGAAGACTTCGTCACGACTGCTGTTGACGCCTGCGAGGTGACTGAGGATGCCGCGCTCGCTCAATACGCGGGCCAGGCGGGCATACCGCCTCTTGGATGTGTATGCGCTGGGCAGCACGATCAGGATGTCGTCGTGTTCGAGCTCGCCAGGTCCGATGTCTTGCAGGATCTGTTCGGCGACCCAGACATCCTGAGCAGTTTCATCCACGAAGTCGCTCCGGAAGATGACGGCGTCGTCCGGGTTGAGCCGGTCGACGAAGTACGCCGGTGAACTTGCCACGGAGCGCTCAAGTTCGACCCACGCACCAAGCTCGAGCGTTCCTGCGTCACGCTGATAGCCGATGTCCTCCCACAGATGGGGATCCTCGAAGTGCTGGACCAGACCGCTAGATCGGTAGATCCCGAACCCGATGGCGTGTGCTGTGGCGAGCGCCCACGGTGTATTGCGATAGCAGATGGGCAGCACGATGTCCCGTCGCGGTTCGCCGTCGCGGTTCGTGATGTTTATGACCGGGTCGCCCGTGGAGGTCGTCCCGAACAGATCCGAGACGCTTGCCATTGCCGACTCGTCGAGCTTCTGCAGCTCGTCGTACGCCCAAATGATTCGCTTGGGGTCCTTAGTAAACAGGTAGATCAACTGGAAGAACGACGCGGGTAGGTCCTGGGCCTCGTCGATGAGGACCGCATCGAAGATTGGTTCGACACCGCGTTCGCGGGCGACGGTGAGGAGTTCGGAGCAGGCTCCCTCGAAAGCGCCGTCGTATCCGAAATGACCCGCTGCAACGCTGAAGTTCACCGGCTGCACACCGAGCGCGTCAGCGAATCGGGTGTAGAGCCCCGGTCGCGAACGGGAGCCCCAAGCGTGCTGGACTTGCAGGTGGGTCGGGTCGGGAAGGTCATCGGTGTGTGCGAAGACGAACCGTTTGGTGAGGTCTTCGAGCTGCTGGTACAGCGCTTGCGAGCTGAACGTGAGCGCGATCTTCCAAGACTCGTTCTGGGCGTGGAGTAGCGCCGCCTTCAACGTCAAGACGATGGTCTTGCCGGAACCGGCCAGGCCGCGAATGCGCTGTGGTCCGGCTGGTGTCTCGATCGCGGCCTTCTTCTGCCAGAAGTCAAGATTTGCAATGCCGCGTTCGATGACCTTCATTGCCGCTCCACGGCTGTCCGGGCACTGCACGTCTACCCGACGTTTTGCCGGCCGGATTGTCGTTACGCGCTGGAGCGCGGCTTCGAGATTGCGATAGAGCTCGGCCGTCAACCCTGGTTGGCCGCTGATGAAGTCCGCGAGGTCTTCGAACGTGGAGAAGTTCGCCTCGAACTCGTCTGGTGACTCTCCAGCACTGGCAGCAAAGAGCGTAACAGTGCCGACCGCGACGGCAAACTGCCGACCGCGACGGAGAGTCTCATGCCGGGACAGGTGGCTCTCGAGGGCGTTGTAGATCCGGTCCTGTTCGTCGGCCAGGCGCTTCCAGTCATCCCCGGAGTGCGGCAGCGCATCTGCGAAGCGGAACGCGATCAGCCCGTGAGCTTGGCACACCAGGAGAGCGTCGACCTCAACTCGGTCGTCTGCGGTCGTTAGGACGGGGTAACCCAGGTAGAGCGTGCCTTCGGCGAGCAGTTCCTGTGCGAGCCCGGCGAGCTGTATGGCCGCGGGCGGATTCTCCTGCTGCCCGTAGACCACTTCCAATTCCACGACTCCTCCTCAACTCGACCTTGTAAAGGACAACCTAGCGTTTTAGACCCCACGCTCGGGCGGTGCATTGTCGGTCATGTGTGAGTGCGGATCACGACGGAACTGGTCCAGGAGCGCTCTGCATGGGAACGTCGGCGCGCTGCTGTGCATCAGGCCACAGTGCCGGTCGCGTGCGTCGACCGGGTGGGCACTGAACAGGCCAATGAGGCGCCCGACGGGAGAGCCGCCGCTACGCCTTTCCTGCTCCGCCCGCCGGTCTGCCGCCCAGGCGGTAGAGGGGCGGGAGAAAGTAGCTGGCCGTGAACGTCAGCAAGTTCGCCAGGTCGTGCTGGCGCTCCACCCTCAACACGGTTCGGCCCGAAGTCACGTTTCAGGTGAGCGTCACCTTCGAGAACTCCACCAACGAATTGCACAGGGCGCAGTCTCCCTCAGCGTCACACCGCCAGAAGGTCGTCAAGCGCTGATCTGGTCAGCAAATCGGATTGGCACGGTGCGCTGTCAGACCATGCAGACGGGTGCTCGCTCGCTCGCGAGCGAGCGTCAGGTTGCTCGCGAACACCTGGCCGGGAAGCCTGTATGACGTTTACCGATTACTCCGTCCCGACGCACACAGCGCATAGGGGGGGAGAAGTGGGGGCCGCGCCCCTATTGGGTCGTGAGCATAGTCCCGCCGTTGGCGGCCGGGCAGTGCAAGCATCCAGAGATGCCGATGACCGGATGAGCGGCCAGGTAGGACTCGTTATCTAATGCAATTGCCGGTCGCTCGCAACGGCGCTGGGGGAAGTGCAGGAGGCTGGCGTCGAGCACGAGCTGCGGTATGTCGCGGCCTCCGATGGTCAGGAGCGCCAGCGGCGCCAGCGCGCCGCCCGAGGCGATCATTACCGGGATCAGCAGGGGATGGTGTGCTGGCCGAACGTGGGCGGCAGGTACTGCGACGGGCGGCCCCAGACTCCCGTGTCGGCGGCGACCAGGCCGGCGATGGTCAGGAGCGGGGAGACGTTGATCAGCACATCGCCGAGATCCAAGTTGCTCGGCCAGATCCCCGGTCGGCAATTGGCTACTTACGGAGACCCGAGCTTTGGATAATGACCCAAACTGCAGGGACAGGGGAGCTGTTGAAGTGTGTAATTGCGGTTGTGGTGGTGTCCAATGGGAGTGCCTAAAAAGGGGGCAGCAATGAAAACGTCTCTATGGTCGCTTGGTGCAATCTTGGCGCTCGGCCTTCTTTTAGGAGCCTGCGGTAGCACTTCGCGTGTTAGTAGTGGTACCCCGCAGCCAAAGCAAACGAATAGCAAAAAGACTTCAAGCTCAAGTTCGCAATCGAATTCCAGCAGCAAAAGTACCCCAGCGAAGTCCAACGCACCCTATGCCTTGGGCACCACAGTAAAAGTACCTGAAACTGTTTTCGGGATTTCTAGTGTGCAAGTTTCGGCTTGGTACCCAGGTGTAACTGACACGAGTAGCTTCGCTTCCACTCCTAGTTCTGGACACGTTTGGGATGCAATAGTTGCAACTGAGTGTGCTGGCACAGGAGGATCTTCCAACGGCCCGAACCCTACTGACTTTTCAGTCATTCTGTCCAACGACTCAACAGCGTCAGTGAGTTTTTCAGCAAGCGTGGCCCAGTTTGGTGGTCCATTAGCTCCCCTATCTCAGCTCGGCGGGAGCTCGGCTGCGCTAGCGGCTGGCCAATGCACTAAGGGCTGGGTTGTATTCTCGGTTCCCAACGGGACAACCCCACTCAAAGTTGAATTTAGCGGTACAAGTCCCAGCTTCAGTGCCTCCAATAGTGACGTCCAATGGGCAGTCCCACAGGGTTGAAATCACCCCTCTAATATTATGTCCTCTAATTGTTTCACCACAAACTCCTGTGAATAGCACTGGTCAAGAGGTATGCAAAAACGTTGTGTACGCACCGACTTCGGAACCAGTTTAGGTGGCGGTTGATAACCGGTTAACCAATCGGGTGTGATGCATACCTAGATGCCAGCAATCAAGTTAGCAGGAGTTCTGCTAGAGTCGTTGGGGAATGACGGATTGGTACGGTACGGGTCGAGCGAGCGGTCTTGGTCGGCCCCTCGATCACCTTGGCGCCAGACTTTACTCTCGCACGAGAGATGGTGAGTGTCTTTGCCGTCAAGTCGAGATCGCTCCATCGAAGAGCCAGTGCCTCTCCACGTCTGAGACCCAAGGCGAGAAGTAGGAGCCAGAGGACGCCAAGTCGATCGTCCTTGGCGGCACTCAGGAGTCGTCTCGCCTCCTCAACACTGAGAGCCTCTGGCTCTCGTCGCTGTAACTTGATAGGTCTCGCATGATCACAGGGGTTTGCCGGGATTAATCGCCAGCCAACGGCCGCCTTGCACGCTTGGGAGAGTACGACTCGGATAAGGCGACGTGAAAGAGGCGAAAGACCCGACTCTGCGAGTTGATCCACGAAGCGATCGACCATCACCGGGGTGAGCCGTTCAACCCGGAGAGGGCCCAACCTCTTGGTGATATGCCTTGTGGCCCACTCGTACTGTACCAACGTGGAGCCAGCGATATCGCCTTCATGGGTTGCGAGCCATCGGGTGAGCAACATGTCAATAGTCGTTGCTGCATTCTCGGTGACACCGGCATCACGTATTCCGCGAAACTTCGCCAGTGCAGCTTCTGCCTCTGCCTTGGTGCGACATCGTTGGGATCGGGTGATAACTTTACCGTCGGGTCCCGTCCACTTCAAGAGGGCACGCCACTGGTCGCCATAGCGATAGATACTGCCTTGGCCAAGCGTCCTTCGACCTCGCATTCTTTCACTCTAGCCGGTTGCCTATCCGGTTGCCTATGGGGTCATGGACGTGACCTGGGGTGACTTACCCCAAAACGCATAATCCCAGCTCAAATGCACTTTGTTAGACTCAATGAGACCCTACAAACCCTACTTTGCGGAACTGGGGGTCAAGAGGTCGGGAGTTCAAATCTCCCCAGCCCGACCACTATATGACCAGCTCAGAGCCTATATGTGCATCAATGTATAGCCTCTAGCAAAGCTCTCTGGCCCCTACGCTGGCCCTTAACGAATCCTGGTGCTATTGTGGACGGTATGACACAGCTACGCACACGACGAGCTAGGGGTATGGGATCGGTAAAGCTGTATGGGCCGGATCAGTATCGCGCAGTCTTGAGATGGACGGATGAGTTAGGCAAGTCACGGGCACGCACTCGGATATGCCGAACGAAGGCAGAAGCGGAAGCGGCACTAAGAGAGTTCAGGGCAGAGCAAGCCGGACAACTAGAGCGCGTGCGACCCTCGACCGTTGGCACGTTGGTGAGCGAATGGCTTGCGTCACGCAATGGCGAGATAGGCGAAGCGACGCTAGTTCAATACGCTTGGGCCGCGGAGAAAATCACAACCGGACTAGGCGGTGCGAAGTTAGACCTAAGGCCGAGTGTGATTGATGAGTTCATTAGTTCTCTCGATCTTGCACCACGTTCACGATCACTGGTGAAGAAAGTGCTCGGCATGAGCTTCGAGTTCGGCATCGCGCAAAGGCTCATCGAGAGTAACCCAGTTCGAGGGGCAAAGCCCGTTCGTGTGGATCGGCGCGAAGTCACAGCCTGGACAGCAGCAGAGCTACAAACATTCTTGCAAGCCTCAGAGTCCGATAGGTTGGGCGCGTTGTGGTTCCTGTTAGGCTCACTCGGTTTGCGTCGTGGCGAAGCCCTAGCGTTACGTTGGTCGGACTTCAACCCTGACAAGCTGACACTAGCTATTACGAAGAGCCGCAAGAAAGCAGGCTCACGTACCATAGAAGCGGAGACCAAGACCGCTCGATCAGTTCGTACGCTACCAGTGCCAAAGACTGTAGCTAACGTCTTGGAAGCGCACAGGGCACGTCAACGTGAGGAACTAGAACACTTACTATCGTTGGGTATTCGAGCAGAGAGCGAGTACATGTTCTTGTCTGAGTTCGGCAGACCGTTAGACCCTGACAACGCATCAAAAGCATTCAAGAGATTCGCGAGAGCAGCAGGACTCGGAGACAGGCACGTTCACGAGTTAAGGCATCTATCGGCTTCACTGTTGTTGGCAAGAGGCGTACCCATGCCAGAGATAAGCCGGATACTCGGGCACAGCTCGAGC
>NZ_DAHVNP010000012.1 GCF_027319265.1 Ferrimicrobium sp.
AAGGCTGCACCCTGCAGATCACTGACGGCAGCGAACTCTTCGAGCTCGGCATCGTCGAGTGCGTCACAATCCTTTGTAGTCAGTTCGATTGCCATCAAACACGCTCCCTTTGGATCGGCTGGGAACAAGTCTAGTCGGCGAAACGCATGAGTTGACCTCACGGTACTAGACCGGCTCCTCGTGCCCTACACTCGATAGCAAAACGGAGACCAACCTAGGAAGGACACCGCTGTGACCGAAGGCCTTACCCAGCTCGGGACGCCCACGCAGTACCACTACGAGGACCCAAACCCGGCCATGCTTGAGGCGTTCCCGAACCCTCATCCTGGGACAGATTTTGTCATCCGGCTCATCGCAACCGAGTTCACCAGCCTCTGTCCGATCACCGGTCAACCCGATTACGGATCACTCGTGATCGACTATATCCCCGATGAGCTCTGCGTCGAGAGCAAGAGTCTTAAGCTCTACCTGGTGAGTTATCGCAACCACGGCTCGTTTCACGAGTCCTGTGTGAATACGATCGCCGATGATCTCAACGGACTCCTCTCCCCCAAGTTCCTCCGGATCTTTGGCGACTTCAACCCCCGCGGGGGTATCGCCATCAAACCGATGGTTGAGCGTCTCGCCCCCACCGCCTCTCGGTCCGATGCTCTTGCCCTCATCGCGAGCTATAACCAGGTTGCCTCGCTCGCGTGAGCCGATCGTTAACCCAAACGACGAAGGTTCCCTGTTGAAGCGGCTCTCCTGGGGGGCCTGGCTGGCCCTTGGTGTCTACATTGGGGCTATCGTCGGCTCCAACTGGATGATCGCCCACGTCGGAACCCCGATTCCTGGTGCCCATGTTCTCCCCGTTGGCTTCGGACTTGAGGCGCCATCGGGGGTCTATCTGGCAGCGGTCGCCTTCGTCGCACGCGACTACGTCCAGCGCCTCGCTGGTCCAAAGGCCGGCATCGCCGCTATCTTCATCGGTGCGCTCGTCTCCGCACTCGTCTCTACCCCACAGCTCGCCGTCGCCTCAGGCGTCACCTTCCTCCTCTCTGAGTCGACTGACTTTATGATCTTCACCCCGCTACAGCGCTGGAACTTGGCCGCCTCTGTCCTCATCGCCGGACTCTTCGCCGAAGTCGTTGACTCTGTCGTCTTCCTGACACTGGCTGGAATTCCACTCGGAGTGGCGCTAGAGGGCCAACTCGTTGGCAAGCTGTGGGTGATCCTGCTAGGCACCGCACTGACATGGTATCTCCGACGACGCCCATCGCTTCAGTCATCACATCGAAATCTTGATTACGACCGGAGTTGACCTCCGCTCGAAGGGAGACAGCCCCGGCGAACACTAGACTGACCTGCGGTGAAGGCGAGCACACAGGGGTTTTTGGCGTTGGCTCTCTCCTCAGCAATCTGGGGTGGGATGTACGTTGCGAGTGATGCCCTCATGCGCACGATGCCACCGTTAGTAGTACTCGAGTTCCGCGAGGGCATCTCTGCGATAATCTTGGTTTTTATCGCAGCCAGAGGTCGACAACTCCATATCGAACGACGAGACTACCTACCCATGTTCGGCGTAGGCGTCATCGGCTTTAGCGTCTCCATCGGATTCCAGTTCTACGGTACGCACGCTGCAGGCGCTGCGCTTGGCTCCCTCGTCACCGCATCGTCACCAATTCTCATCGCCCTGCTCGGTGCCTTCATTCTGAAAGAACACGTCCCCTTACGACGATGGCTCGCCATCGCGCTTGCTTTCGTTGGCGTCATCGTGATCGTCGGGACACCCGCACCCGGCAAGGACACCACCCTCGGCGTATCATTGCTTCTGGTAGCGGCGGTCTGCTGGTCGCTCTACACCATTGGGTCCACCTCGCTGCTGAACCGCTATAGTGCCCTGACGGTAGTCACCCTCGCTTGCACCGTAGGCGCGATCACCTCACTCCCCTTCGCAACCGTGGCCTACTTCCATGCACGCCATCCTCTCCCTATGAACCTCGCCCAGTGGGGAGAAGTACTCTATATCAGCGTGGTCGGCATGGCGCTCGCCTTCTTCCTCTGGGTGTGGGGCTTCAAGCACGTCAGCGCCTCCCGCGGTGGCGTACTGCTCCTCTTCCAACCACTCGTGGGTATCATCCTCGGGGTCGTCCTCCTCGGCGAGACGATCACCATCGGAACGCTCGCCGGCGCCATCCTCGTCTGCGTCGGTGTCACCCTCGCCGTCTTAGAGCGCAAGCCTCCACTCGCGCTGGAGCCAACCCCCTAACTCCGATAGCATGACCCCGCCGAGACCGATACACCACGTTGTACCAAAACGATTGCAACGCGAAAGGCCCCAATGCGAAAGGCCCCAATGCGAAAGATCCCAGTATGAGAGATCCCAGCACAGCCAGACCAACGGTTGGCGACAACCCCAGGGTCAATGTTCAACGGTTGCTTGGCGACGACAGCCCGGCAAAGATTCGATGATCGCTCGTGGGTGAGCAGATAGCTCGGGAGTCCGTCCAACTAACGCGCCAAGATGGTCAGCGGCTCGGTTCACTCATCGTTGATCCACGAGGCACTGAACTCCTCGCTGTCGCGGGTGATCTCCCATGCGAGTTTGCTACCGACCATCCTGGTGCGTATGGGCCACTGATCGCAGCTGGAGTTTTGGTTCCCTCATCTGGATCGCTGCGCACTCCCACCATCTCGGTAGTGATACCAGCACGTAATCCTCCCCCTGATAGCTTTGCCACCTTGGTGGGGAATCTTGTCGCCTCGCCCTGGGTGGATGAAGTCATTGTCGTCGACGATGCCTCCCAGAGCCCGATCGACATCGACATCGACGGCATCGTCATCGTACGCAACACGGTATCCCTTGGTCCTGGGGCAGCACGCAACCTGGGTGCACAAAAGAGCACGAATGAGGTACTGCTCTTCATCGATGCGGATATCGTCAGCATCGATGAAGAGCTCTTCTCCCTCCTCAAACTGCTCACCAACCACCAAATCGTCGCGCTCGCTCCACGGGTGATCGAGGAGGGCCACCTCTCTCCCCTCGACCTTGGCCCCTCACCGACGATGGTCGATGGCAAGCACCTCAATCATCTGCCGGGCGCCGTCCTTGCGATCGATCGGCGGCACTTCGAGGCTGTCGGTGGCTTTGGGGAGGATCTACGCCTCGGCGAGGATGTTGACCTGATCAACCGCCTCCGTCATCCTGACCACCTAGTCATCTACGCACCAAACAGCGTCTGTGTGCACCACCATCAACCCTTGTTCACCCGACTCATCAAGACGGCCACCTATGGATACTCAGTAGGCCACCTGCGGAGAAGAACTGACCTCACACTCATCCCTCAGCTAAGAGACGCTCCCTCCCTTGCCTGGGTCGTCTTCGCACCCTTTACGACAGCGACACTCGCCGCCCTCAACCTCACCAACCACCTCAGCAAGCGACTCGCGCGTAGCCAACAGATCAAGGCTTCGATCCTGCTGCTCGACCGGCAGTTCCTGGCCAACGCATCGCTCATCGTGCGTCAGCTCGGGCTACCCATGGCGTTGTCGTCGCTCGTATCGGGCCATCTGCGGCGCTCCTTCACGGCTGCCCTGATCATAGAGGTACTCCATCAAGGGATCACCGCGACGCTCTACGATCTGGCCTACTCAATTGGGCTCTGGCTGTCAATCGGGCTTGAGAACTGAGCCGATCGACCAACACAGCTACCACCAAATGAACCGATCCCAAACCGTGTCAACAACAACCAGAGGCCAACCGTGTCATCGGGCGCCGTGGTCCTCTCCAGCAAGCCCGTCCCTCACTCCTCCTTAGCCTTTGACTAGAGGTGGGTGCACAGATGACGTGAAATGCTTGAAGATGCCAGTGGTGCCGTTATGGTGCTGCGATTGGACCCACACCACCGACAGCGGTGATCTGGAAAACCTCCGAGTCACCTGTCAGATGCAAAGCAGTCGCGCTGGCACCACCAGTAACCCCCTGGGCAAAGAGAAGTAAAGCGCCATTGGATGCGACACAGGCTTGATCACCGATCGTAATATAGCCATTCTTCGGCGTTCCAAGGTTGTAGATGGTTCCACTTTGGCCAGCCACAGTGCACGAGCCGCCCTTTCGAACCTGTTCTCCATACACATGCGTCATACCGATCAACGCCTGAGCAGAGACATACTGTCCATTGAGGTGATGAATGCCCTCTGGGGTAGCGAAGGTCGTCGTCGTAACGCCCGACAATCCAGAGACAGTTCCGTATCCCTTGCCATCCACGTCATAATTTGTCACCGCAGGCGAACTAGCCTGCAATCGCCAATCGGTGAGGGAGTGAACGGCGCCAGTAAAGGTTATGGTCGCTCCGCCCGCAGCAGCCGAGTAGGTGAAGGCGTAGTTGGTGTAGCTAGCCAACTTCGAGAGTGAAAACTCTGTGCCACTGGTGGGCGCCGAAGGGGACGAATTCGCCGAAGACGAACTGTTCGACGACTGAGAAGGCGTTGACTTCGCCGACGAGGAGGTGCTGGTCGCGGTGGCTCCAGCCGAGCCACAGGCTGCCAGTGAGAAGGCAAGCGCACCACAGGTGACCCCCATCATAAGAGAACGCTGAATTTGCATAGTGCCACATTAGCGATAGATTTCCCTGGCCATGCACCGTACGGACAACATTTGGCCTAATCCGCATCCTTCCCACGCCACCAGGCCTCTTCTGACGCTTAGGTGGATCGATTCACCACCCAACTGGTAGTATTCGCATATGAGTCAAGATGTGACAATCGATACCGTGCTCGAAGCGTTCCTTGATGATCAGCAGAGTCGAGTCTCAGCTCGCACGATGCGCAACTACGCGGATGTGATTGTCCTCCTTCGTCACTCGCTGAACGGTTATGCCTATCAGTCCCTTGAGGAGACTGACATGGGGCGCTTTCAGGAGGCGCTCAATGCTGGTGACTATGAGGCGTTCTGCCGCCTCTTTGGTCCAGAACACATCACTGAGCACTTTGGAGAGTTCTTCGGCTACTTCATGGTCAAGAAGGTGCTGGCCAGCCAGGAGCTGCTGCGCTCGTCAGCCACGGTCGCAAAGAAGCTCGCCACTTGGTTATACGAACACGGTTATGTAAGTACGGAGGAACGGGACCTCGGTTTGGACTGGGCACGTGCTGCGCGCGATCTCCCTCGTGCCGAACACCTCGCCAACCTGCTGTACCGACAGTGCAGTAAAGCTCCAGTCTTCAATCTCAACGCCATAGACTCCGGGGACATTATCGAGGACCGCCTTATGATTGAGCGCGTGGAACCAGGCGCGCTGTACTTTGCAGGGGGGATAGGCCCCCTCGCTGTCTCCGAAGAGGCATCAGCACTCGCCAAGATAGGCTGGGAGGTCTATCTCACACTTGCACGCATCGCTGGGACATGGTGGGCGATCGAAGTCGGCAACGTCTATGCAATGTGACGATCTCCGCGATCCACGCTGAGACCATCCGACACCTCTACGAGTACGACCAGAACTCATGCAAAAAAACGCCGTCA
Organism: Ferrimicrobium sp.; assembly: GCF_027319265.1. Taxonomy (NCBI): domain Bacteria; kingdom Bacillati; phylum Actinomycetota; class Acidimicrobiia; order Acidimicrobiales; family Acidimicrobiaceae; genus Ferrimicrobium; species Ferrimicrobium sp. Next base: position 5,498 of record NZ_DAHVNP010000012.1, read on the forward strand.
TCATGGAAGAAAGCGGGCGAACACAAGCAACGGTAGCCAAACACTGTGGCGTTACTCACCCGAGGACGAACGATCTTCTCCGTAGCTGAGTATCGCGTATCTCCCTTGACGAGTTACCGGCGATGCCATGGTAGCTATTACGACGGTTAGCGATCACCAGGTTCCCGTGCAACTGGAGGTGGCACATTGTACTAGCCCGAAGTTCCCCCTGGAAGTACTTCACCCCAGGTGAGCGGCCTTTCTACATGCCTACGGTAGCCAGGAACTTTTGGAATAAGTCCAGGTAGGACGGCTTCAGGGGATAACTTCAGACTAGCTCAACTACCAGATACTCGTCCTCCTCGCCTATTTCGAAGAGGTGCGGGACTCGAGGAGAGCCACACTCGCCAACCTCCGGACTGAGATCAGCCGTGTTGGGGTCGAGAAGGATGATCGGGGAAAAGCCTATGCCCAACCCCCGAGAAGCGGCTTTGACGCTCCCGTCGGTCGCGCCCACAAGTGAGCGATCGTGCCTCGTTCGAACACAGCTAGCGTTATGGCTTCGTTGAACGGGTCGGTTCTATCACCGATCTCCGGAGATACTCGGCAAAGAGAGGCACACTGAAGGCAGTCTCACCATAGTCACTGGACCAGATCATCCCCTTGCCCATCAGGCGACCGCGAATTGGCGCTGCTCGCTGTAGGGTCATGCCCAGAGCAGTGGCGATGTCACTCGATCGATAGGGCCCTGATCCTAGGTCGGCCATGGCTCGAAGGTATTGTCTTTCTTGGGCGGTCAACCTACCCATGCGGACTCCAAAGAAGGATGCGTCGAGCTTTGTCTGGACGCCCCTATCTGCCAGCATGACATCCTTATGGGAGATTATCGGCCCCGCCGCACTATTCCAGACACCGAAACCCCATTCCTGTAGGAAATAGGGATAGCCCTGTGAACGCGCCAAAATCTCATCCACAGCACGTTCATCAAACCTAATGCCGGATTGTTCAGCGGGAACGATCAGCGCTCGTGTAGCATCACTCGTGTCAAGTGATCCGATCTCGAGGAATTGAAAGAGTCGTTCGGCGTACGTCTTCACGTCGCCCGCCTTCCCTTTGATGGTTGGGAGGCCAGCACCCACCGCCATCACCGGGAGCTTGAGCTGCGAGCACCGATGCAGACCCATAATCAAGGCGCGGAACACGTCATCGGGCAGATTCTGTAGTTCATCGATTGCAAGGACTACTCCACGTTTGTGCTCTCGGGCGGCTTGTCCAACAGAGACGAAAAGGTCTACAAAGTCTTCCCTGAGATCACCAGAGTCTCCCGTGCCACTGAGCGGTTCCGCATCGAGTCCAAGCGTAACGCCACGTGGTGCGAAGGTGACGCGAACGGAGGCCACAACCCGCAACGCAACCGCCAGAGCCCCTCGTCCCCAGCTCTCTTGAGGTGCCAACTTATAGAGAGCACTCCGCATTCGACGGGCCAACACATCTGGCGTAAGGGTGTCTTGATCGGCTTCCAAGTGTTCGGTGACTGCGCCAGCGGCCGTAGCCTGTGCCTCGAATACGTTCAGAAGCACCGTCTTGCCAACTCCGCGGAGGCCAACAAGGACCGTGCTCTGTCCAGGCATACCTCGAACCAAGCGCTTGGCAGTACTACCGAACTGTTCGATCAGGCCATCGCGCCCAGTGAGTTCCGGGGGTGGCGTTCCCGCCCCTGGATTATAAGGATTCTCTGCCGGGTTCATATACAAAGTTTAACATGATTTATCAAGCTTATCAGGCCAATGAGGTTGCGCAACGAAGCGAGGCTCGGAGACCGCCTTCACCAGCTTCAATTCCGTCATCCCAGAAAAATCTCGCCGCACCGTTGGTGGGCTACTCGCGCCCTCATTCAACCTTCCCGCCACGAGACTCGAGCCGGTAGAGTGCATGTGTTTCAAACCTCGCATCCAAGCAGTTCTTGGAATTCGCCATCCCACATCGCTCCAACTGAAGTTCTACCCACGTCAACCAGCCGGGTACGCTCCGTTCCCCTTCGTCGAAGCACGAATCATGTCGATTGATCGCCGCAGTCGTCACCCAATGGCATGGGCCTGCCCTCCCACCACAACCGACATAGACGCTCCCTGCAAGCAGCCGCTCTTGATTACCGTCCGAGAGGGCATCAACTTCGTTATCCAATGCGTCTACCTCTGATTCTGTCCTGACACTCAGAGATGCTCGCGAAGATGTTGAACCCCCCCCAAGACTTGATCGGCCTGCTGTGAAAAGCTCCGGCTCGCTGGGACGCGAATCCCCCACGCGCAGTGTACCCAGTCTTCTCTGTACCCAGTCTTCTCTGAGCCCAGTCTTCTCTGTGCTCAGTCCTCTAGATCGGGGTTCAAGCTCGCAACCACACCCGTGAGGTCGTGCAGTTCCTGGCGATAACGCTTGAGTTGGGCGACGACAGAATCAATCGATGCACCACCTGCCGCCGAACGGCGACGCACCGCGGCATCTGCTTCGATCAACGACATCGCCTCCTCTCCGAGCTGGGGATGTGCTCCGACTAGTTCACGCAAGGGCACCCTGCGCTCGAGCGAGTCACGGACCAGCCCAGCGGCGATCCCATGAGCTCTACGGAAGGGCACTCCGTTGGTCACCAGATACTCTGCGATATCGATCGCCTGGAGGTACTCAGACGATGCAGCAGCCCGCAACCGCTCGTAATCGAAGGTCATAGTCGAGACCATGCCGTGGAAGGCAACCAGTTCGCGGACCATCTGTTCGACCGAGTCAAAGAGTGGCTCTTTGTCCTCCTGCAGGTCGCGGTTATAGGTCAAAGGGGTGCCTTTAAGAGTGACGAGAAGCGAGACGAGATTGCCGATATAGCGACCAGTCTTGCCCCGCGCAAGCTCCGCGATGTCCGGGTTCTTCTTCTGGGGCAGCATGGAGGAGCCGGTGGAGTAGGAGTCATCGAGACGGAAGAAGCCAAACTCCTCGGTGGTAAACATCACGATCTCTTCGGCAAAGCGGGAGAGGTGAACTCCGAGCAAGGCGATATCAAAGAGAATCTCGACGACGAAGTCTCGATCAGAGACCGCATCAAAGCTGTTCATAAAGGCCGCGGCAAAGCCAAGCTCAGTCGCGGTGAACTCCGGGTCAATCGCCAGCGTGGTACCGGCAAGAGCACCTGCACCCAGTGGCGAGACATCCATACGACCATAGGTCGCGAGCAAACGATCCAGATCACGGCGGAGTGCCCAGCCATGCGCAAGGAGGTAGTGGCCGATCGGTACCGGCTGTGCCCGCTGGGTGTGGGTATAACCAGGCATAACCGCGTCCCCCGCAGCCTCAGCAACATCGGCGATCATCGTGAGAAAGTCGATCACACCCTGAGCGATCGCAAAGATCGCACTGCGACCATAGAGACGAAGATCGAGGGCAATCTGATCATTGCGCGAGCGTCCAGAGTGGAGTTTGGCACCGGCATCGCCGATCAACTCCGTCACCCGCCGCTCGACGGCGGTATGGATATCCTCATCGGAGGGGAGAAATTGGAAACTTCCCGTCTCAAGCTCGGCGTAGACGCTGTCAAGCGCCTCCAGGAGCGAGACACTCTCCTCCTCACTCAACAACTTGGCGCGCGTGAGTCCAACAACGTGGGCACGGGATCCTTGGATATCAAAACGCCAGAGCTTCTGATCGAAGGAGAGGCTTTCGGTGAAGGCAAGAAGCGCATCCGCGGGGGGTGCGCTCAGCCGGCTCTGCCATAGGGTCATGGCTGTACTCTACCCTGTCGCTTGGACCAAGTCTCAAGCCCTAAACCGAAGATCTTCACAAATCCCTCGGCATCGAGGTGGTTGAAGGTATCGGCCCTAGCATAGGTGGCAAGCTCGTAGTCATAGAGCGAAAGTGGACTGCGCCTCCCGTCCACGACAAACCCATTGGGAGAGAACCGTACCCGCACCTCTCCGGTGACGACGGTGGATGCCTCCTCCATGAAGGCATCGAGTGCCATACGCAGCGGGGAGTACCAGAGGCCGTCATAGACGAGCGTCGCCCACTGGAGACCCAACTCGATCTTGGCATGCGCAAGCTCGCGCTCCAGGGTAATATCCTCGAGTTGGCGATGCGCCTCAAGGAGCACCGTCGCCGCCGGAGCCTCATAGACCTCACGCGATTTGATACCCACTCGACGGTTCTCGACCATGTCGATCCGGCCAATCCCATAGCTCCCTGCGATCGCGTTCAAGCGGGTGATGAGGAGATAGAGGGGCAACTCCTCCCCATCCAGGGAGACAGGAACCCCCTTGTTGAACCCGATGACGATGCTCTCAGGGACCGAACCATGAGGAAGCGTGTAGGCATAGATGTCCGAGGGTGGAGAGTTCCAGGGATCCTCCATCTCACCACACTCGATGGCGCACCCCCAGAGGTTCTGATCGATCGAGTAGGGGTTCGCCCGGTTGGCATTGATCTGCACACCGTGTGTGAGCCCGTAGTCGATAGAGTCCTCACGGGCGAATCCCCACTCGCGCACCGGAGCAAGGACCTCGAGATCCGGTGCGAGCGTTCGGATCGCCACCTCAAAACGCACCTGATCGTTTCCTTTACCGGTACATCCGTGAGCGACGGCGTCCGCTCCATGGCGGCGCGCTACCTCGACGAGGTGCTTGGAGATGATCGGGCGCGACAGCGAAGAGACGAGTGGATAGCGGTTCTCATAGAGCGCTCCAGCGCGAATCGCCCGGGCGATGAACTCGTTGGCGAACTCATCTTGGACCTCAACGACCTCTGCGACCTTGGCACCGGTGGCGAGGGCACGCACGCGTACCTCCTCGAGGTCCTCCTGCTGACCGACGTCGACCGAACAGGCGATCACCTCGTATCCCTTCTCAACCTGCAACCACTTCAGCGCTACTGAAGTATCCAGTCCCCCGGAATAGGCAAGTACCACTGTCTTTGTCATCACATCTCCTCTTACTCAAAAACCGACGAACCAGCTACCACCGGTCCGATCACTCGACTGGGCTGACAAATCTCTACGACCGCCACGCCATCAATCGTCACACCAACAAATCGACTCAGGGGCACGCTCCTTGGCGCACCGCCATCGTCCTCTCTCGCCAACGCCAGGTACAGCCTGTCCTCACCCTTAGGGTTCACTCTTGCGAGGTGCACATCGAGGTCGTAGGCTCCAAACCCGGAGATGACCCAACCACAGCGTAGCGACGCCCCACGTGCCCGCATTCCCTCACGACTCGCCGATCCTTGCCCATCGCGTGGCGAACGTCTGCTCGTTGGTAGATCCTGTTCGCTTACCTGTCCCACTGGCGCCGGTTCTGGCGGTGTTGGTTCCGACTGTAGCGGTTCTGGCTGTACCAGTTCTGATGACACCCATTCCGGTACCATCTCTTCTAGTGGTGCCCTCAATGGTGCTATTACCTCGGCCACTTCTAGTGACAGGTCTGTTAGATCTATCACTGCTAGCTCGGGCATCGATCACTCTGTGGCTGATCACGCTGTCGCTGGTCGCTCTGCGCGCACCCGTTCGAGACTGTCTTGAGTCAACTTCTCTCATCCGGGTAGGCCTGCCACCTCTCGCATGAGCTTGGCGAGGTGATCACCCCCCATTGGCAGATCGGCGAGCACCAAGACCGTGTCGTCTCCGGCGACCGTGCCGAGCACGCCATCGGGACGCGTGCGATCGAGCGCTGAGGCGACGACGTGAGCACAGCCTGGCGGCGTCTTTAGCATCACCAGATCCCCAGAGTTCACCACCTCGACAACCCACTCGCCAAGCACCCGCTTTAGGTACCCCTCGGTGCTGATCTGATCCCTCGGTAGATCAGGAATAGCATAGATACTGGCGCCGCCTGGACCCTTGACCTTGATGGCACCGAGTTCATCCAAGTCTCTTGAGACCGTCGCTTGGGTGGCGGTGATCCCCTCTTCAGCCAACATATCCACGAGCTGTTGCTGGGCTGAGATCGGTGCCTGACTAATTAGCTTGGCGATCCGGTACTGACGCTGATTCTTTGCCATTAATCCTCCTCACTGATGAGCCGAAAGAGTCGTTCCATCGCCACCAATCTATTTCTTGCCTGAGCCCACACCACCGAGCGCTCCGAGTCGATCACCGAGGCCGCGATCTCCATGCCACGGTGTGCCGGCAGACAGTGCATCACAAAGGCGTCCGCTGGGGCACTGAGCAGCAACTCCTCGTCGATCGCGAACCCTTCAAAGGGCTCAGTCGTTCCCGTCTCCCCCATCGAGACCCACACATCGGTATAGAGCACACGGGCCTCACGGACCGCTGCGCTGGGGTCATCAGTTAGCTCCACTCGTGACTCAGTGCCACAGAGTTTACGATAGGTCGCAAAACTCGCCACATCCTCGACCCCAAACTGATGGCCGTTGGGTGCGGCGATCGTGATGTCCCAGCCGACGGCGATCGCTGCCTTGGTGAGAGAGCGTGCAACGTTATTGGCATCCCCGAGGTACGCGATGCGAAGGCTCGGAAGTGGGGCTCCTGGTTCCACACCAAGGTGCTCAACGATGGTGATGAGGTCGGCCAGGGCCTGGGTGGGGTGTGCCCAATCCGTGAGGAGGTTGACCATCGGTCGACCATACGCCATCGCCACCTCGGCCATTCTTACAAAGGTATCGTGGGAGCGGAGTCGTGCTCCGATGAGCTGATGATGCTCACAGAGAAGGTGAGCAACATCTTCGGCACTCTCACGAGTGTCAATGCCGATCTCATCGCCGACAAAAAAGACGGGGAGCGCCCCTACCGCATAGGCCGCGCCAGCAAAGGCCGACCGGGTTCGCAGCGACGGGTGTTCAAAGACGCCGGCCATCGTTGCACCAACGAAGCGATCGGAGCCAAAGAACGTGGGCACCGAGAACTCCGCCGCCAGGCTCGCCTCGCCGCTGAGGGGATCCGCTTCCGGGGTGACGCGACTCGCGCGCCACTCCTGATCGGTCCTCGCTGGATCCTGAACCATCCCAGGAGCCGAGGCGCTCGCTCCGGCTCCACTAGGCTCATCCACGTCATCGGCCGATCGACCGGTTGAAGACTGCCGTGGGGGTTCGACACCCCCAGCGCCTGACAGGGAGCCCTCAATTGGGGGATGGAGCAGCCAGTTGATCTGCTCTACCGAGAGCGCATCGATATCGTCGACGATCACCCGAGGACCTCCCCCAAGGCACCAGCGAGTAGCTCACACCCTTGTGTCAACTCCGGCTCTGAGATGATGAGCGGAGGGAGCAGCCGTAAGCGATCAGCTTTGGGGGCGTTCAGAATGAGTCCGGCGGCAAAAGCTCTCTCCACCACCTCCTTGGCGACCGGCGCGGAAAGCTGCAGCCCTAACATCAGTCCTCTCCCCTCGACTTGTGTCACCCCGGGGAGCGGTTTCAAGAGAGGAAGGGCGAGATCTCCAAGATGGCGAACCCTCTCGGTCATCGACGAGCGCTGCATGAACTCAATCACCGCAACCGCAGCAGTGGCTGCGATCGGATTGCCACCGAAGGTCGACCCATGATCACCCGGAAGAAAGGCGGCACCGACCTCGGGTTTCGTCACAAGGGCTCCAATCGGAATCCCGTTGCCAAGTGCCTTGGCGAGGGTGAAGAGATCAGGGACGATCCCATAGTGAGAGGAGGCCAACCACTCTCCCGTTCGACACATCCCGGTCTGGATCTCATCGGCCACCAGCAAAATGCCATCCTCTTGTTGGGCTCTGATCAGTGCTTCGGCGAAGGCATCCCCAAGGGGATAGACCCCGGCCTCACCGAGGATTGGTTCAAAGAGGACGGCACCGGCCTCCGGATCGGCGAGGGCCTCTTCGAGTCCCGCCACATCATTGAGCGCCACCTCGAGAAAACCAGGCAGGAGTGGTTCAAAGGGTATCCGTTTGCCCGGTTGCATCGTTGCCGAGAGCGCTCCAAAGGTGCGTCCATGGAACGAGTTGCTCAACACCACGACCTTGGGCCGGTCTGGACGGGCTCTGCGCAGCAGTTTGAGGGCAGCCTCAATCGCTTCAGCTCCTGAGTTGCAGAAGAAGACACCAGCATCCTCAAAGGGAGCGATCTCACCGATCTTGGCAGCAGCCTCCAACCCTGGCGGTGTCGTAAAGAAGTTCGAGGTATGCCAAACGCGCCCAAGCTGGCCAACGAGCGCCTCCTGCACCACAGGGTGGGCATGTCCGAGGGAGGTGACTGCGATCCCGGAGAGGAAGTCCAAATAGCGGTGGCCCTCGTCGTCATAGAGCCAAGCACCCTGTCCTCGTACAATATTGGCCATTGGTGCCCCATAGAGCCCTAGCAGTGTTCCCGTCATCTGGACCCTCCTTCAATCATTGTCCCGACACCCTCGTCAGTCAACAACTCCAACAATAGTGAGTGAGGAACGGTTCCGTCGATCAGGTGAACTCGTTCCACCCCTCCCGTCGCGGCGCCAAGCGCCGCAGCGACCTTGGGAATCATCCCACCACGGATCTGACCACCCTCGATCAGGAGCTGCATCTCATCCACGCCGACCCTAGCGATCAGCGATCCCGGATCATCGATCTCAGATAACAGACCAGCGACGTTGGTCAAGAAGATCAACTTGGCCGCACCAAGCGCAACAGCAAGTGAGGCGGCGAAGGAGTCGGCGTTCACATTCAACAATCCCCCACTCGTCTCGACCCCGAGGCTTGCCACCACCGGTATTACACCGCTCTCGACTAACTCGGTCACCACCTGGCTCTGGACCCGTCGAATCTCGCCAACAAAGCCGAGCTCGTCTGAGATCCTCGTGGCGATGGCCAATGAGCTGTCGGCCCCAGAGAGGCCGACCGCTGCAGCGCCCTGGCAACCAAGAGCGGTCACGATCGCTGGGTTGACGGTGCCAAGGAGCGCCATCCTTACCACCTCGAGCATCGCCGCATCCGTCACCCGCAGTCCATGCACAAACGAAGGCGTCAGACCAAGGCGATCGGCGAGTTGGTCGATCTGTGGCCCTCCGCCATGGACAATGACCGGGCGCATCCCGACCGATCGCATGAGCGCGACGTCTTGGGCTAACTCCGTGAGCGAGGCCGCCGCATCGCCAAGTACATTCCCCCCATACTTGATCACGATGATCTGGCCATGGAACTGGCGGATATAGGGCAGCGCCTCGACGAGGGTGCGCGCACGGAGCTGCGGATCTGAGGTGATCACGAGGTCCCCCGGTTCTCCTCAAGATAGCCATGTCCAATGTCGGCCGTTAAGACCTCCACGCTCTCAGAACCCCTACCCAAGTCGATCTCGATGACAATTTCGCGTTCACCCATACGGTGATCGAGGCGACGCCGATCCGCCACACTCAGCTCGGCGCTCGCATCGAGCCCACCCTGACACACCTGCACCCCTTGATAGGAAACTGAGACGCGACCCATATCGGCCTCCGGTAGTGCGTTGCCGACCTCGGCCAGCACCCGCCCCCAATAGGGATCACCTCCAAGCAACGAACACTTCACCAGCAGCGAACTTGCAACGCCACGGGCACAGCGCTCCGCCTCAGCGACGCTTGCTCCCCCGATGACGCGGATGCGCCCAACCCTGCTCCCGCCCTCGGCATCAGAGACGATCGCGTAGGCCAACTGCGCAGCGACCTCGAGGAGGCTCTCCTCAAAGTCAGGACCTGGCTCAGCTCCTACCTCCGAGGCCAGGAGAACGACAGTATCGTTCGTGGAGGTGCACCCATCGATGGTGATGCGGTTAAAGGTCTGATCGACAACCCAGCTGAGCGCGCTCTGGGCTCGCTCAGGCGTCAAGCTCGCATCCGTCGTGAGCACACAGAGCATCGTCGCCATATTCGGTGCGATCATCGCTGCCCCTTTGGCCATTCCACCCACCCGGAAACCAGCACCAGCCTTCTGGGCCTCCTTGGCGAAGGTATCGGTCGTACGAATCGCATGGGCCGCCCGCTCTCCCGCATGTGGATCACTACCGAGTTCGCCACCGAGGAGCTCAAGTCCTGGTTCAATCCGTTCAGCGGGAAACGGAATCCCGATCAGCCCAGTAGAACACACGAGGTACCCATCAGCTCCGCCCCCAAACTGATTCGCAGCTGAGGAGACCATGAGTCGTGCCGCCGCGAGCCCTGGCTCACCCGTGAGCGCATTCGCATTCCCCGAGGAGAGGACCACTCCCCTTACTCGACCCTTTGAGGTACGGAGGTGATCGCGGGAGACCTGCACCGGTGCCGCCGCGGCTGCACTCTGGGTGAAGACGGCCGCACCGACGTGTGCTCCCCCATCGGCAAAGCCGACGAAGGCCAGATCTAGCCCTCCATCTGGTTTGATCCCAGATGCGACGCCGGCGGCTCGGATCCCCTCTGGAAACGTCACACTCATGGCCATACTCCTAACTGATCGAGTCCGAGCTCCTCAGGCCAACCCTGTGAGACGTTCAGGGCTTGGATCGCTTGACCCGCAGCCCCCTTAACAAGATTATCGATCGCCGAGATCACCACGTACCGATTTGTCCTCGGATCGTATACAGGGTGAATCGCAATGTAGTTCGTACCTAAGACATCGCGAGTTCCGGGAGGTTGATCGACCACACGGACAAACGGCGAGTCCGCATAGAACTCGCGATAGAGATCAATCAAGGCTTGGCCCACGAAGGGTCGAGCTTCAACGGACGGCACCGCATACGACGTCGTCAAGATTCCACGGGTGATGGGAGCGAGATGTGGGGTGAAGAGGACCCTTCTCCCCAAGTTCATCTCCATCTCTCCAGTGTGGCGATGGTCAAGGAGACCATAGGCGGAGAGGTTCTCGTTCACGCTGACAAAGTGCGTCGAGGCCTTGAGTCCCTTACCAGCCCCTGAGACGCCCGAATAGCCGTCGACGATCACGAGATCATCACCAAGGTGTGATCGCATCGCAAGAGGCCACAGCCCGAGGCTCGCGGCCGTTACATAGCACCCAGGGACCGCGATCAACCGCGCCCCCATGAGTTCTACTCGCTGAACCTCAACGAGTCCGTAGACACGTTCGCTCAACAGTTCACTTGCCAAATGAGATAACCCATACCAGGTCTTATAGGTCCCTACATCACGGAAACGAAAATCCGCCCCAAGGTCAACCACGATGCGACCCTGGCCCAAGAATTCCGGCGCCAACTCCTGGCTCCTCCCATGTGGGAGCGCAAGAAACACGACCTCGGCTCCACGAGGATCTGAACCCACCGGATCAACGACAAGCTCATCAACACCACTGTGAACACCCGGAACGATAGCGCGCAGTAACGCGCCTGCTGAATCCTGTCCCTGAACCGCAACAAGCTCGAGACGTGGATGCCACAACGCCAGCTGACACACGATCTGACCGACGTACCCCGAAGCACCAACTACCGCTACCTTCATGAATCATAAGTATACGTTCCATCGCATACTCATACGGCCCAACAATCCCAAGATGGTCTTCCTGGTAAGATAACCAATAAAAAGGAGCGCCAATGACCTTCATCCAGGCCTATGAACAGATGTGGCTCAACTACACAAACTTTCGTGGGCGCGCGAACCGCCCAGCGTACTGGAAGGCAGTCGCTGTCAACCTAGCCCTTTCAATCGTCTTCCTCTTGGTCACCGGTCACTCACCCATCGCCGGCACCATTGCTGATCTCTACAGCCTTGCAGCGTTCATCCCAGGCCTCGCCCTCACCATACGCCGGCTTCACGACACCAATCACAGTGGCTGGTGGTGGTTGATCTGCCTCATTCCGATTGCAGGCCCCATCACCCTCCTGGTCTTCCTCGCGATGCGCCCCTATCCTGCAGAGAATAGGTGGGGGCAACCACCCAGCCAGGGCTACGCCCAGAACTACTAAACGAAGACCCACACTCAGCCGCCCCTTCACGCCATCACCGGTGACGCCTCCACGATGACGTTGTCGGCATAGGAGCCTCCCACGCCGGGGACCTCCGTGAAGGGGCCACCACAGGTCACAAGAGCAAGGGTTGGGGGACCCTGGTTGGTGAAGAGCTGGGGGTGAGCCACCGTGTTGGGGGAGAGGGTTGGTTTGGTGGTGATTTGCCAGGTGGTCTCGTGTCCACCCCAGTTGAGGATCACCTGATCCCCGGGGACGAGTTGACCGATCTCACCGAGGGCTCCCTCACCTTGGCCAACCCAATTCACGTGGCCTGCCAAGAGGGTAACGCCGGACTCTCCCGGGGTTGGGGTCTGTTCATCCCAGCCGACGTTGTGCACATCTGGAGGGATGGTGAGTGCTCCATTGGTGGGACCCTCAGCAAGGATAGGGGCAGAGATATTCAGGGCCGGGATAGAGATGGTGGCGACCTCGTTGGGGAGGGTGGGGTTCCAGGGGACCGAGGTGTAGGTGGGGCCAGCAGAGGATGTAGTGGGTTTGGCCTTGGCGAGCTTGATGGCTCGTTGGTGATCCTT
>NZ_DAHVNP010000013.1 GCF_027319265.1 Ferrimicrobium sp.
CTCATCCCATTACAGACTGGGCATTTTGGCCGCTCACCCAGACACTCGATATGGACCCGAAGGGGTGTCTTTGAATCTTCGTTACCCAGATCCTCGACACCAATCAAATTGACATCCTTTAGACCGAGCAAGATCTCTGCAATTCGGATAGGATTTTGTTCCACAGGGGTCCTCCAGTGATGAGTTGTTGCTAATCCCATTCTGGCAGAGCCCCTGTGACCCTCCCAAACTCACCCCTAGCTGGTGTGGCTACACCCGACTAAATTCCCCACTTAAATCCGAAGTCCCTCTTTAACGAGCTCGGCTAAGACTCCGTTGAAGATCCTTGGCGGACATGCAAAAATGCACGCAGTGTCGCTGTCCTCCAAGGCTTGCTGGTCAGTCGTCGATAGTCCACTCGACATGAAACAATCGATCACATTCGCTTGGATCGTCTCACGACCTATAAAGCGGGACTCAGGCAGGCAGGAACATTGTGTTCCGTTTCCCATTTGATAAGCATGGACGGCGCCAGGGTTCCGTGGGCTTGGCTATCCACATATCAATAATGAATCAGAAGAGGCACAAGGAGAGAGGTTGAGGGCGTCGCGTGGCGTTTATTCGTGCTCTGGCCGAAAGTGTGCGAATGTGTATGGCGATTCGACGTGCAGCTATCCTAGGCGACCGCTCAAACTTTACTCGGGGCTTCTTGCCATCAAATAGTGGCCATAACCTGCGGGATTGTGGTGGAGGTGATGGGACTCGAACCCACGAACCTCTTGACTGCCAGTTCCGCAAAGTAGGGTTTATAGTGTCTCATTGAGTCCAACACAGTGCATATGACCTGGGATTATGCATTTTGGGGTAAGTCACCCCAGGCCGCGTCCATGACCCCATAGGCAACCGGATAGGCAACCGGCTGGGGTGAAAGAATGCGAGGTCGAAGAACGCTTGGCCAAGGCAGCATCTATCGCTATGGCGACCAATGGCGTGCCCTCTTGAAGTGGACCGGACCCGACGGTAAAGTCATCACCCGATCGAAGCGATGTCGCACCAAGGCAGAGGCAGAAGCTGCACTGGCGAAGTTTCGCGGAATACGTGATGCCGGTGTCACCGAGAATGCAACAACGACTATTGACATGTTGCTTACCCGATGGCTCACAACCCATGAAGGCGATATCGCTGACTCCACCTTAGTACAGTACGAGTGGGCCACAAGGCATATCACCAAGAGGTTGGGATCTCTCCGGGTCGAAAGGCTCACCCCGGCGATGGTCGATCGCTTCGTGGATCAACTCGCAGAGTCAGGTCTGTCACCTCGTTCACGTCGTCTCATCCGGGTCGTACTCTCCCAAGCCTGCAAGGCAGCCGTTGGTTGGCGTCTGATCCCGGCAAACCCCTGTGATCATGCGAGACCGATCAAGTTAGAACGACGAGAGCCTGAGGCTCTCAGTGTTGAGGAGGCGAGACGACTCCTGAGTGCCGCCAAGGAGGACCGCCTCGGTGTCCTCTGGCTCGTACTTCTTGCTTTGGGTCTGCGCCGTGGTGAGGCGTTGGCTTTGCGATGGAGCGATCTTGATCTCATATCAAAGACGCTTACCATCTCGCGTGCGCGAGTGAAGTCGGGTGCCAAGGTGATCGAGGGACCAACCAAGACCGCTCGCTCGACTCGTACCGTACCCCTTCCTGCCTTTCTCGTTAGCGCACTCCAAGAGCATCGACTAATCCAACGCCAAGAGCATGAGAAGCTGACAGAATTGGGCTTTACCCCAGCGAGCGAATATCTGTTCACCTCACACTTTGGTCGTCCGCTTGACCCGGATAACACCTCACATGCCTTTCAAGCCTTTGCAGCACGAGCTGGCCTTGGTAAACGCCATGTCCATGAGCTTCGCCACGCTGCTGCCTCCTTGATGCTGGCGGCTGGAACCCCACTACCCGAGGTTTCCCGCGTGCTTGGCCACAGCTCCACCCGGATCACCGATGAGGTCTATGCACACCTTGGGCACGAGGCTCTAAGGGCTGCGGTGGATCGCCTGGCTGGGGTGTTGGATCCGAGTCTAGGATCGAAGTCATAGTGGCGACGTGAGGGTCGCCTCTCTTTCAGCCGTCGCATACGACTTGTTATCGGAATGGGTGCCTAGAGGAGCTGTTAATGTAAAGCTTTGCGTAGGTGAGTGAATGATTACCGTTGATCAGTTTGCAACGGTTATCACTTGGCATGTGGACAAACTCTGGTGATATGTATTGAAAATTTGATTTGCAAGCATGGTTTCAAAATCCATCCGCTGGTGATCGATCTGACGGAGCAGTTGCCCCTAGTCGGCTTTCCTGCTGGGATGGCGTCGCATAGCTAGCAAGGAAGACTCGGAGTGTTGCATTCTGATCTCCGTCGACCACCACCGCTCGATACCTCTCATTATCCATGCGGGTTACGATGGCTCTGGCGTGACCTCCTAGCCGAAAATGAATTTTCCTCTCATAACTATTGGGTCGATGTTCGCAAATATCAGATGGATCGCATTGAGCTCGCCACTCCTTATCCATGTGTTTTGGACAGGGTGCTGATGGTGGGGTTTACGGTTCATCTATTCGTGCTTCTGCGACACGTGTCTGCTCATATAGACAACCCTGAACCGACATAAGCGATGTGTTCGTATCTAGAAATACGTTGTCATGGCATCTCGGTGGTTGGTAAACTGAGGAGCGTGTTACGAAGGGCCGAGAACGTCGAAGTCATTCATCGAGCTGGTTTCTTTACCGGACGAGGCTGGTTGACGCTAATTATCGGGAAGCAAACATATCCTATTGCAAGAATCGGTAGAGATGAGTTTCAGGTGATGGTCTCGGATGAGGAAACTACGCCTGTGGCCGTGGGACGCGTTGGGGAGCGTAACTATTGGTGGTTCCAGCACCGATTCTATTGGGACAACGATGGTCTATCTCAGAGCGAGATTTATGCACTCTTGATCACGCGTCGACAGCGAGAGCAGCAGCGGATCGCTATCGCTCAAGCTACCGTCGCGGTAGGCTCCACCCCTCAACCATCGCCACGAGGTGCCATCCCTGATGATGTGAAGCAATACGTTTGGGCTCGCGATGGCGGGCGATGTCGCAGCTGCGGGTCGGGAGTTGAACTTCAATTTGATCACGTCATTCCGATTGCCCTTGGAGGTTCTTCAGTAGTTGATAACCTGCAGGTGCTTTGTGGACCTTGCAATCGTCGCAAGGGGGCCGGCCTGACTACGGGGCAAAGTTCTACTAACGTGCCGAAATCTATCCCAAACAATTCGACACCGGCTCCGTCTGCTCAAAGCCAACCGTGGTGGAAACAGCCCGGACTCCATGATTAAGTCCGTGAACCACGGCGCCACAGATTTAACCTCGTGCAATGCAGATGCAGTACCTCCGGTAGGTTACTTCGCGATATCTACCGTGGTCCCACTCGGCCTTTACTTGTTGCCATGTTGCGTCCCGAGCGTTTTGTCGGTCTCGACTGAGCCTCAGATCTGCTTGGGCGCATTCCCGTAGAAACCGGTCACGAGTTTCGGTGAGTTCGACCCCGATTGCTAGATGGGTCGCAGCCCACGATTCGCGAAGTTGATGTTGTTGACTCATGGCTTCTGCTCGTACTTTCCTCTCAGCCTCGGCAAGTGACTGTCGTTTTTGAGCGTACTTAAGCCTGATCGCCTGTGCCTGCATCTGTGGCAAGATTGTGGGCTGTGTCCTGCGAGCACTTTCCTCAACATCGCGACGCCAAGCGTCAAGCGTTAGTGCCTTGATCTCGCCTATGCCGTTTGGATGCACTCGATGCCCATTGCGCAAGTTGATAAACGCCTTCGAATCCGTGCCAATTGAGATGCCTGTAAAATCAGCTGCCGTCATGATGCCATGTGCTTCGAGTTCTAGTTTCAGGAGCTGTCCAATGCCTGGCATCGTGGCCGACTGGATGGAGGCAATCCGAAGCTTGGCTGCAACATGCTGATTTTGTAGTATCTGGAGTTCCTTGCCAAACTCGACGGATTCTGATGACTGAAGGGACTGCACCTGCGTGCTGATATTGGACAGTTGTTGCTTCGCCTTTGTCTCCGCAGCCGCTAACTGCTTTTGCTCAGTTGCATACGCATCTTTTGCACGCTTGTCGATCTTGGCAATAGCCTGCCTTTCGCGTTGGTCGATAGCACGCCGATCTTTCTCAGACTTGGAAGCTAATCGTCTCGCGCTGTTAACCGCTAAGTTTCGCCGTGCTAGCTGCGTTCGACTGTCTCGCTTGCCTTGTGCTTCAGCCGTTCTATAGTACAACACACCACTAATTGCAAAAAGGAGCGTGGCTAGACAGGCTCCGCCGATTACGGCATCGGTAACGGTAATAATGGCGCCTGCACCAAGAGCGACAAGAGCGACAAGAGCGAGCAGGATGGTCGCGCCGAATATCCGAAGGGTTTGATGGGAGGGTTCGAAGGGGAGTCGCTCAATTGGTGGAAGTTGCTCTAGGATCCAGGTTGAGTCGTTTGGTGACTCTGTTGCACCAAGCGACGCGGAGTCTAATGAGGTCAACCAGTCAGAGATTGCTTTCGAGACGTCGTTCCTAGCGCCCTCTACCTTGGAACTGTCTGCTTTATGGCTAGTAGAGAGGGGACGTTCCGAGTTTGGTGCTGGAACAGCCATTGTGTCTAGAGCCGGAATGCTAGTGAGGTCATTTGTCCAGAACGGAGCCAATGCTTTGCTTAGATGCCTGAGGCGTTCATCAGGACTCTGAGAGAGCAGCACCAGGGCACGGGAATTTTGTGGAGGCAGGAAGTCGTCCTTGCGGAAAAGGAGAGCTTCATCGCCTTCACTATGCAAGAGTGTCCATAGTATCGGATCGATTGTGATTGCTACGAGCGACCCGTAGATGACCCAAGAGGAAAATCGGTCTAAATCAGGACCCCAGTTTTCCATAGAGCGAGTAGGAGATTGATAGTTTGTGTGTCCGATCTCACTCGCGCCGAGTCGGTCCAGTCCAGCGACGTACATGCCGTCATAATCGATGAGTTTCAGCTCACCATTGGGTGTTACCAGGAGGTTCCCGTGCTGGAGGTCTCCATGGGCAATCCCGCAGGCCCCCATGTCTTTGATCATTTGTGCGAATTCGTTAGCCAGCTCAGCCAGGACGGATGGCTGCCATAAATGTGCCTCGATGTATGGAATTAATCCCTTAGCATCGACCCATTCCATCTTAAGAATTGGATACCATTTACCTAGGCACAGAATGCCCTCAGTTATATAGTCGAATGGCACACGCCACGGCCTGTTTATCGCGCTTAATGTCTGACTAATTTCTTTGTATCGAGTGTGTTGATCGGTAGGGTACCGGGTAAAGCATTTCACTGCCCATCGTTTTCCATCGGCACCATCGATAGTGAACACGCTCGCAAAATTGCCGCTGATCGGCTTAGGCAAACCAAGAGGGTCGGATTTTGGCTTGCCGTTGGCTAAGTCAGGATCCTTAAAGCAGGCTGCAGGGTTCTGAATCGCTTCTCGATACTGGCCGCCTGTTGGATAGATTGGTGTCACTGATATCGACTCAGTAAAGGTCGACCCGAACGAGCGTGGTGTCATCATCGCGCAAAGTACCGTTATCTCGTTGAGATGCTACCCAAGATTCGAAGTTCATTTCGAAGTCGGAGGTGTCGAGATCTCTGAGAGGAACCCAGGGTCTGGTGCCAGCATGCGCACTGCGAAGGAACCATGCCGCAAGCGCATCGGTAACGACATAGAAGCTGTCGTCATGCTGCCATGTGCCCGAAGTCAAGGTCGCATGCCGACTGACGATGGAATATTCGGCTCCTCGGCTGGAAAGCAACGGCGGCTGATAGGAAAATGCGTTTTCATCTTGCAATGGAAAGCTTGTGTGAAGTTTATCGTCGCGCACTTGGAACAAACAACAGTCGCCAACGGCCACTGCTCGCCACCGTGGTGGGGTGTTGCCTTTGCCGTCAAGGAAATCTACCACGATTATCGCCGCATGAGCACCTTTTTCGAGCCCGGGTTCTTCGAACCATTGGATCGGGGCATCCCGAGCTTCGCGTTCGGCTACATAGCAAGCCACGTCCACCGCCCACTGGGTGACGGCCACCTGGTAAGCCGCGATAAAGCCCCGTCTGGTACCGGTGGTGCGAGATGCTGTTCCAATTGCCGAAGATAGCCTCTTCGCCCAGCGGCCCGCCAACAGCGATTCGCTAGCACCGTCTGCCACCACGACACGAAGAGATTGGCTTGCGATTTCCTCTGAGCCGTTCGGGTCCACCCAGTGCGCATCCTCATACTCCTCCATCGAGCATCCCCGTTTGGGAGCCGCAAAGATCGCAAGATTGGCGAGCATCTCGTCGCCTCAGCGTAGATCAGAGGCTCGTGTTCCAATATCTAGGAATTGGACTACGGATGTGACGTCGGCGTTGAATACGAAACCCCGAGTGCCTTCAGAAACTGGGATGCCCAGTTGCTGAGTGTAAGTCCGCATTCCGGTCGGCAGAATGCTCGACAAGTTAAAAAGGGCTTTGGCATACTGGTTCACTAGGGTAGCTTCATTGTCCGGAAAACTGATCGCCGCACTTGAGTCAGAAGAGACGTGCAGGTTGAAGAGAAGTACTGGCCCGTCCACGCTCGAGAGCTGTCGGATCCCGTCCGCGGCAAAGCTCGGGTCCCCATCGGTTGATTCGCCATCTGTAAGGTTCAGCACTACTGGTGGGAAACACCCGGGATGATCGATCAACCATGTCGATACAATCGATTGGGCCCGCGCCAGCGCGGATGACATCGGCGTCCCGCCATTGGCAATAGGATCAACCCATACAGGAAACTTTACCTCTTGGTCGACAAGTCCTCCAGCGCCATCTGGAACTTTCTTTGAGCGAGTCTCGAGTCGAGCCGGAGACGCCGCTATCTCGCTTAAAGGGACAAGTTCGCGACCCGCGAGGGCGCCGGATAAGGCAGGGGCAACATTAGCCCCGTAGCCAATAACACCAACGTGGAAGTAGTCGCGCACGCCTTCCTCCTTCGCACATTTTATGCTTAGTTCCGACAGAAGACGATTCAAAGCATCCGCCACAACGTCGCATTTGCGCTGCCCCTCCCCACTCCCAATATGGTCGTGCATCGAGCCCGATTGGTCGAGCAGGAAGACGAAGCACGTTGGATTGGCGCGACTGATCTCTACTGAGTACATACTACCCCCCTTTTCCCGACCGTCGAAGTGCGAAACATTGTCCGATATGGCGGCCGATACCCAATTGTCAGCCTATGGATTCCGAGTTTAACCCGACATTTAGTGAATTTCCCACGAAATCAACTGTTTCGATCGAATTTGTGCGAGGCGGACATGTGGAGTGCTGGAAGATGGGTAGTGGTTGCTCTGATTCTTCGATGTGGTGCCACCGAGCTTTAGGAGAAGAGTTCAATCACTTGATCCAGATGCTACTGTCGAACTTGGGTTATCCAAAGGTTTGTGCCAGCATTTCCCTTGACCAGTTTGGCTGACGCTGTCTGTTACCCCGTGGACCAATCATTCGGTGAGATCAGATCTCAGCCGCTCTGCCATCCAGGACAAGATTGCAAAGAGATCCCGTCGCGCAGGGTCGTCGACGAACAAAGCTAGCCGAAGATTCGGACGCAGACTATGCCTGGCTTCGTCAATTGAGACGCCCGGGATCTGATTGAATTTACGGATCACCTCTCGCCGAATCTCGTCTTCCCGGAAAGATGGGGAGCGCCTAACGTACTGGAGGTCGACCTCAAGATGCCCCGACGACCACAGCGATGCAAAGACGTAGGCATCCGGGTGTGGACCGGCTGCTAGGAACATCGAACCATATACTTTGCCGTTCCCATATGTCACTCGGACACCCTGGACTCGTGTCCACTCAAGGATCTCGCGGCAGAGCGCAACGCAGGCGGGATCGCTGCGTTCACCAAGGTCGGCAAAGAAACTCTCCTCATCCCACTGACGCTTTGGAGCCGATGGCACTTCACTCTTGTTCGCAATAGCACGGGTGGTATTGCCGATGAGTTTCGGAACGATGACCCTTACTCCGGGGAGTTGATCGGCACTCACGTACTGGGGCAACTCAACGGCGTAGACCTCGGTGAGTCGGAGGTGTTCGTTCAAGAACTCGACGAGGCGGATCAGTGAATCTGGAATGGAGTCTGCAACAAAGACACACCGCACTCGACCTGCCCGGAGGTTCTCATCGACTCTTGACCAGAAGTTCTCTGGGCTGAGTTCAGCATCGTCTAAGAACTCTAACAGCCTCTGGTCGGAGTCCTCATCCTGGGAGTTGAACCACCCCTCAAGGGTGCCGGGTTGCCAATAAAGGGTGGCATTAGCAACGTAGTCGAGCATCTGAGCCACGACCTCACGACGAACCCTGGTATCACTTGCTCGCTTTACCTCGACAAACGTTGGGGTTGCGAATTGATCGACGAGGATATGGTCGATGGACCACCAATCTGAGCCTCCATCCTCTCTCGGTATCCCCGCTTCTCGTTGGACCAAGAGCCAACGGATGGATCCACCTTCGCCGATATCACCCATGCCAGGGATGAGTTCTGGATGATCGTTGATGAGTTGTTGGAGTTCAGCCTCTCGATCGTAGCTATTCTTCTGCACCGAGGTGAGCTTGCCGTCTGATCCAATGATGAAGATTGGTTCGTCCACGTTAGCTCCTTCTCTCAGATCTAGACCTTACCAGCAGGGCTGGCCTCATTCGATTACGAAATTTACTCTGCATGCGAATCTACCGTCGCCGAAGGGATGAACCGCAATGAGTGCCTATGCTTGCGAGGAATGATCACCGGCACGGCGACAAAACACCAGTCATAGTACGACCTTCTGCTTTTTTGTTTTTTGGCGGCTAACGGGGGCGGTCCTACCCCCGCGCTAGCTCAGCTTCACGCCTAGAACCATAGCTCTAAGGCACGATGGCGTCTGCCTCAATTTCTACCAGCAGAGCCGGGTCGATGAGGCTGCTCACTTCTATCATCGAAGAGGCCGGCCGGATAGCGCTGAACACTTCGCCATGGGCATAACCGACTTCCTGCCAGCGGGAGATATCCGTCACATAGATGCGAGTACGGACGACATGTTCCACCCCTGCTCCCAGTTCATCTAGAGCGACAGTGATTCGACGTAGCACCTCGCGGGTTTGTTCGCCGATATCGTTCCCGCCGACCACTCCACCCTCAATGGCAGCTGTCGTACCTGCGACCATAATCCAACTTCCGACTTTTACAGCCCTAGAGTAGCCCACCACGGGTTCCCATTTAGCTCCCGATGATAACAGTCGCCGCTCCATCACTCCTCCGTCCTGCACCGCCCATCTACTAGTGCCGTGCACGTCCCTTGTTGGTTCTCTCCCCCAGATTAACGAGGTCATCAGAATATTTCTGTAGGACAACATTGCTGAGGTAACGGAGACTGCGATCAAGTCTTCCTGGCAATCTGGGTGGCAAATTTCGCTCGTTTCGGACGTCTAAACCGCAAATTTTCGGGCGGTCTGAGGCGAGGAGCATTCATGCGGCCATCGAGCACCACTCCTAACCCTACCTCTCCTCCCCTTTTGGTGACCAGTCCTGGTCGGTAACTCGCCCTTCTCATCCTCGCCCGCCGGATGCGCGAGGTCAGGTTCCCCCTGCAACTCGTCAAGCTAGAGCGCGTGAACTATCGACCCGCCACCCTCGTAACTGATACTTCAACTACCTGATTGACGACACTGGGGTGGTCAGATGTGTCATTGACAATCTCGCCACAACCGAGCCTGATAGCAGCCCTCGCTGCAGAGCTAGCCCTTCTCCACTGCCCAAGTTGTTCAATGCTATCGACACATTCCTCATTGCCAATGACCGTGTTACCGGCGATGTTCCACCGCTCTCGATAGGCTGCAACGGTCGCGACGTTTACCACCCACGCTGCTTGGCGTGTTGGATCTGATGGCATCTGTCCGAGTAGTTGTACCCACTTGGCCCGCTCCTCTATTGCCCGCTCAGCAAGTGCGGTCGCACGTTGCTCGATGGCATGCTCGCGCTCGATGAGGGCTTGACCAAGATCTGGATCAGTTACCTCGGTTGCTCTTGGGATGAGTCCTGCGATGAGGTTTGTTGACCCGATCCGCCTGCTGCCATGCTTCTTTGTCCAAGTCGCCACTCGGTTAGCTAACACCGCCGCTAGATCATCGGCATCATCGAGTTGGCGTGCTGTGACGAGTGTTCTAAAGTCATCGTCGATGTCAATCCCACGTGCCTTTGCACCTCGAAGCGCTGAGAGCAGCGGTCCATATGCGGAGCTCTCTCGAATCTGTTCTAGATGTTTCTCCGTTAGACCCGAGCGCGCAAGTAACTCGTTCCATCGCTCCTCCTCGGCGAGTCTTGCGATGGTCTCATACTCCCCATGGAGCCGGATGATCCCCTCTGCATCTTCGTGTTCTCTCCGGATCATCTCATGGGCTCCCAGCTCTGATCCTTGGTTGGCAAGACAGGTGACAAGGATCTGGCGAGCAGATTGCACTTCGGTTGTCCCCTCGTGTGCGGTCGCGGGATCTGGGTCATAGTGGGTATCGACATAGAGGAGGTTGGCCTCTCTCCCTCTTGTGGCTGCGACGTAGAGAACCTCTCGTGGAGTTGTACTGGTGATCATCGCATGGGCGGTATCGAGAGTTCGTCCCTGTGCACGATACGCAGTCGTGGCATAGGCCAGCTCGACATGTTCGGCCACATAGTCAGACGGTAATACGACTTCGCCTCTTCCTCCAAGGCGCCTGATGGTCATAGTGCCGTCGTTACTGGTCGCTACAACCTGCCAACGATCACCGTTCTTCACCCACCCCTTGCCGGTAGTGAGTAGGCGACTGTTCTCTCGGGTCACGACCTCATCACCAACCCCAGCGATAGTTCCATCGACCAAGCTCAACCCCGACTCTGCTACCTCACCTGTAGCCACCCTGTCTGCTCGGGCTCGGTTGTTCAACTCGGTAACCGTGTCTGAATCCCCTGCGATCATGAGCGAGTCCTTGCCTGTCATGACGTCGCTTCTCCAGGCCTGATAGAGTGCCTCGAGCAACTCCTCGCGCTCTCCCTCTTTGATCCTCTCATGCGCTACATAGGCATCGATCGCCTCCTCGTTGCCAACACGTAGCTCCATGCTCGCCGTTCTCTCCCAGGCATGGGTAAAGCGGCGAACAT